>DLVS01000080.1 GCA_003445095.1 Verrucomicrobiales bacterium | reverse complement strand
AGTGGGAATACGCCTGCCGCGCGGGGACCACTACTGCGTTCTCTTTCGGCGACACTCTGACGGATCGGGAGGCGAACTTCGGGAAGCCCTACAACGGAACGCCGACGGGAGTACCGGGTTCGGCATCGACACGGGTCGGAAGCTTCCGCGCAAACGCCTGGGGTGTGCATGACATGCACGGCAACGAATTCGAGTGGTGCCGGGATTGGTATCATTCGCGGTTGCCGGGTGGCGCCGATCCCGACTTGTCGGAACGGAAAGGACTGCCCAACCGCGATGGAACGTATTCCCGCGTTCGACGCGGCGGAGCGTGGATGGACCCGGCGGCGTTTTGCCGTTCGGCGCTGCGACTCCGCTATGAACCAGAGCGGCGGGCCGATCACATCGGCTTCCGCGTGGTAGTAGTCCAGCCATGACGGGCCGCCAACCTATCATGAAACGAACGCAGAACTTTCTCCCGAACCGATCATTCCACCAATCCAGCGCCGGTCCTGGTTTGCAGCGAGGCCCTCGCCCGGAGGATATTTCCGAACGAAGATCCGATCGGAAAACACGTGCTGCTCACGCTGGTGGCTGAACTAGAAACGCAACTGATCATCGCAAGCGAGCTCGCCTTCACCCCCGACTTTCCGCTCGCACCGTCAGGCCGGGTCGGTAGCTTCATCGCAATGATCCTGCCTTGCCGATTGCCACTTATCGCGCTGGCCGTACTGGTCAGTTTATCTTGCCCAAGTTGGGCGATCGAAAAGTCCGTCGCTCCAGTCGCGGTGTCCGGTCAACCGGCTCCGGGAACCACCAATGGAGTCAAATTTTCATTTGCGAGCACCGGCTATTTCGATGTGGATAATGAGGGCAATGTTGTCTTCACCGCCGAGCTCACCGGGCCGGGCGTCGGTGCTACGAACCGCAGCGGGATCTGGTGGGGGCCGCCGGGAAATTCGGGGTTGGTGATGCGCGCGGGCCAGGCGTTCGATGACGGCTTGCGGGTCGGTTCGTTTGAGAACGTCATCGCCGGCGGACCGAATCAAATCGTGTTCGGATTCTTACCGCCCGCAGCGGGTGGAGTGAGGCCGCAAGCCGCGCGGCGAGTTAGAGTTGGGGGCGCACTCCTGCGTTTTCCTGGATTGGACGAATCCAAGTTCCTTGCCGCCATGCTCTACTATGATTTCTTGGTTAGGGACGAAGGCCGCTCGTCGAGGCTTCGACCGGCAGCGATAGTAGATGCCGTCTCCTATGCGCCTCTGACTCAGAACGGCGCCTGGGTGGCTTCGGGAGTCGAAATCTTGGGCGAAGGGATCGATCCCTTAAACGCCTATGGAATCGCAGTGGGCTCGACCAATCTCCTCCCGCTGATCGCCCAGGGGGGAAGTCCAGCTCCTGATACGGGAGGAACCTATACCGGGCTCATGACTCTTTGGTCGCTTTTGTCCGATGGGCGCGTGCTTTTCTCGGCGGAATCCACCGGGGTTGAAGGGGCCAGTGTCCTTTTCTTCGGGTCAGAGGGAACCGTTGAGCCAGTCGCGGTGCCAGGCAATCCGGCGCCGATGTCGCTCCTTGGACCAGCGTTCACTTACCGCGATGTTGCCTCCACCGGCGCCTCGGCGAACGCCCAGGGTGAGATTGCCTTCGCGGCTTTCCTTTCTGGTCCCGGAGTCGGTCCCGACAACTCCGAAGTCATCGCGGCGGGCGACCCCGCAGCTCCTCGTCTCGTGGCTCGCTCGGGCACTCCGGCGCCCGGAACGACGGAATCATTCCAGGACTTTGGTAAGGTCGTGATGGGCAGCGAAGGCCAGGTGCTGTTCCAAGCCAATCTGTCCGCGAGCGATTTAGACTTTGGGCTTTGGTTGGCCCCTCCCAATCGCCCCTCCCTCCTCGTCGCTCGCACGGGTTCGCCGGCTCCCGGCACTCCTCCGGGCGTGGTGTTTCAAGACTTGATCGCGATGAACGGCCCGTATCTGAACCGCCGCGGGCAAGGCGTGTTTCGAGCGGCTCTTACCGGTCCCGGCGTCGGCCCAACCAATAACGTGGGCATCTGGCTCATGAAATCCGATGGCCAAGTGGAACTGTTGGCCCGACTGGGTGACACCCTCGACCTCGGCGACGGAACGCGGCGCGAACTGACGGAACTGAACTGGGGCGTGCTGGAGGATCTCTCGATTTCGAATGGAGAAGACGGTCGCCAATCGCCCTTCAACGATCGGTGCGAAGTCGTCCTCGCGGCCGGCTGGCGCGAGGGAATGAATTTTAGCCGGGGAATCTTTCTGATGAGACTGGGCGTCATTGCTACGGCGTCCGTGGTCGGCAACAACATCGAGATCCGATTCCCGACCGAACTGGGCCACCACTATCGCGTCGAGAAAACTCCCTCGTTCCCGGTGACGCAATGGACAGACGCTGCACCCGCTGTTTCCGGAACTGGAGATCCGGTGACCGTACTATTGGAACTTGCTCCCGGCGCGCCTGAGCAACTGTACCGCGTGTCACGGATTGACTGACTTGAGTGCGGGGACCGCTTCGTACTGTGCGTTTGAACTCGAGTTATGTGAGAATCGTCTCCCGCCACCGCCGCACGCTCATCACGTCGAAACGCTCGCCCTCGAAGACGATCTGCTTCACTGGCTTCTTCCCATTATCGCTAGCGCGCTTCAGCCACTCGCGCACTTCCATCCATCGGACTTCGCCCTCGGAATTACGGATGACCAGCAGCACAGGAAAGGCGGATGCCATCCAATATCGCGCATGCCGCTGGTCCTTAATCGTAAAGGTTTCGGCCCCGTCCTTCTTGCTCTTGCGCGTATAGGAGTCGCCCGACTTGAGCTGGAGATAGATCTTTTGATTCGTCGCCTCGTGAACGTCGTCGGTGAACTCGATCTCCATGTCGATGCCGTGATCGCTCACTGTAAATTCGCGGCAGATCTGGTTGGCCAGCGCGACCGTGGAAATGACCTCGCCCACCAGCGCGCGTTCCTTGCTCTGGTTGCTCAGCTCGATGGCGGACTCCTCCTGCATGTCGCGCACGCGCTGCTGAATCTCCGGGCTGGCGAAGCACTGCTCCATCTCATCCCAGAGCGGCACCCGCTTCTCGCAGCCCACGCAGATGATGCTCGGCGTCTCCTCCTTCTCCTTGCGGACCTTGAAGCCCGTGGCCTCCGACTGGGGTGGCCGGCCTCGCAACCAGTCGTTAAGCCGCTTCATCGCCACCTCGCGATTGCCCACCGGCGTGCCGCAATCCGGGCAGACATAATGCCGCAACCGCTCCACGTCGCGCGCGTGCGGCAGCAGGTGCTCGTGGAGGTATTTGCTGAAGATGATCTTCTCCTCCATCGAGACCGCCGGGTCTCGTTTCGCCCTGTTATTCGCGCTGGACCGGTTCCTTTCCTGCGAGCCACTCTTCAAAGACGACATAGACCGTGGGCGCCCGGTGAATCCAGATACGCTCAGTCTCGGCTTGGCTCCGCTGCTGAACAGCGTATGGATAGATTCCGAGATACTCCTGACCATAGAACGATGTGGGGGTCGATTCTTTGATTGGCAAAATTGCCGCGAGAGTGTTGTGGCCGTCCTTATAGCCAAGCTCCCAAGGCATCCACTTCGAGCTGCTGGCGTTCTCAGTCGTTGCGTAGAAGAGACACTTGCTAGCCTTCATGCGTGTTCGCAGTTTTTCAGCCGTCGCCACCGTCACATTTTTTCGGTCCAGCGAGGGGTCGTCTCGCCAGTCGAGGTAAACGGTGTATCCTAAATCCTCCAGCGTGAGCACGACACCGAGAATGAGTTCCTTATCGTCGAACGCGTGTGACAGAAAAATGTCGTGCTGTGACACGGACGCCTGCTTTGTCATCTGGTCCGTGAGCAGGCTCGCCGCGCTGAAATTGCGCATCGTCGCCCTCTGAGCGCGAGCACGCACCGCGGATGTGACGAGCAGCGACATTAACCGAGCCAGGTGTTGAAGTTATTGAAGCCGTTGTGCTGCACCCAGTCATTCACTGGAAACCACTGCGTAAGCGGAAAGAATTTTCCCCGATTCGCGACGGGTTGCTCTAGCAGAGTAAACGCACCGAGGTCTGAATAGAGTTTCCATTTGGTGCCATCCCACTCGTGCGGAGTCGCCCGCTTCCCGTCGGCGCTGATCGTGACGCCGAGATACTGAAACGGATTCGGCCCCGGCAACTTCGTGAGCCTATCCTTTCCGGGAATGCTGTTGATCTGCACTCCCAGCATTACATTTCCCCGTTCCGCACTCTTCATGATCTCGTATCTCACCCAACGGCGGGCATAGGTGTGCGTGCCAACAAGCACTACGGTAACACTGGTGTATTCCAGTTCAGCGTTGATCATCCGCTTCAACGCCAACTCACCCTTCTTTTTGGATTCCTCCCAAATCGAGGCGTCATAGTAGCCAGCCTTTTCAAGACCCTTGGTTAGACTGTGATTCCGCACAACATTCGCCCGGAAGTCGATGACGTCCTGGTAGTGAAAAACGAAGTAAACGCGTTTTGCCATCGTCAGGTTTTCTGAAGGTGTTGAATCAGTTTTTGGATGGAGGCCAGCAGTTTGTTGGGAGTCTTCGATGGATCTCCAAGCTTTTCGAACTCCTCACGGAAAGCGGCGTCGGCATCTGGATAGAAAGTGGCGAAGTCGCCCCAAACTTCCTTCCACAGCTCCTCGGCCATGAATCCCGTCGCTCCAATCGGCAGCGGTCGCACCTTCGTTGCGACGCAGAGATCGAATTCCTTCCTGACGCCATCAGAAGACACAATCTTGCCGGTCGCATCCCGTTTGCTGCCGAAGACGAAGATCGCAATCCCGGCGTGTTCGATGAACGCCTTGCGATACTGCGCCCACTGGTCGTCGAGGCTTGCGCCGCCGGTGGCCACCTGCGGAAATGGGCGCACCACGATATCCTCATCAGAGATTGTCTTCCCCGCAGCGTCGAGATGAGCCAGCGCGCCATTGAGCACGGCACTCCCGACACCTACGCCGAACCCGGTGATGATCCGGTTCCTTTTCGATCCGATCTGCCGGCTGAGTTCGTGCAGGAACGCCTGTGCATCGGTCGGCTTCCACGCTCCGTAGTCTTCAGCGGCGCCCGAGATCAAGACCGAGGCCCGCTTGTAGTTCACAGCGAGCCGGTCGAGCAGGACCGTGATCTGCGGGTAATCATCGACCAGCACGGTGTAAACGCTGAACCGTTTCAGATCACGGATGAAGTAGTCCTGCTTTAGCTGCCGGTATTTGAACTCGGCGTCCGTTTCCCTGGCGTCCTTCGTCACCTTCTTCTGGATGCAATAGTGATGACGTTGGTGCTTTTCATACTGCACGCGCACCCGACTGAGGATGTAGTCGATATTCGGATCGGTGAAGCTGAAACCGAGAAAGAGGAAGGTCTTCTCGACGAGGTCTCCACGCAAAGCCGATACGAAAGCGCTCATCGTGAGCGGATACGCTTCGTAGTCATCCTTGCAGATGATGGCATCCGCCGGGTGATCCACATCGCCGTGCATCTTGTAAACGGCGACATCGCGATCTGGCCGGGTCACCGAAAGTTGCTTCAGCTCGTGCTTGACGTCGGGAACCTTCTTGGCCTCTTCCAGCGCCTTTTCGATCAGCTTGTCGTAGTTTGTCGTCCAGTAAGTGTGGATCGGAAGCCGGGCCAAAATCCGGTGATTAGCCGTCGGCGCCTTGGTCGGTGCGAAGTGATCGAAAATCGCTTTGGTGAGGCGCGTCTTGCTGCCGCCGGCTTGGTTGCAGTGATACTGCGCGAGCGTCACCAGGTCATGCTCCTTGACCGGATCGAGATGCAGGTCTTCGATGATTTCCTTGAGCAGGCCCTTCCAATCAACGTAGCCCGTAGCCAGCGACAGGCCGGCGCCAGCGAACACTGCGGCGTTCTTGCTGTGTAATTCGCGCGTGTATTCGCGAACGAACTCCGTTTCGGAAATGGCTTCGACACTCATACAAGGCATGTGGTTGAGGGAGCTTGGCACCGCCACAGCGTGTCCGGCAGTTCGCAGTCGGCCAACCGCAGGGGAAGGAAGCGGCGCTCCTTGTTCAGCGGGTCGCGAAAGCGGAATGTGCCGGCCTTCCGTCTCTGCAGGGAAGCTACGGCGTGACCGGCCAACTGCGCCCAGTCCGAGCCGAACGCATTCGCCGACATGCAGAGCATCCGTCTTCGCCAATGGGCTTCGACGGGACAGGCCAGCCCACTCCGTTCATCAAGCCCTTCCCCTGTCTTGCCGTAGCTCTTGAGCGAAGGCAGATTGATCTTCGCCGGGATGCTGTCGCCGGGTTTGAGCACCCATTCATCAAATCCGCCTTCGCGCCGACTCTTCGGCGAGACAGGCCACACCTTCACCCCGTCCTTCCGCAACCGCTCCGCCACGTTGCGCACCACCGCCTTGTCCTTCGCGCTGTGGCTTAGGAAGATGTCGTAGGGGAATTCGTCGGGCATGGGCGCCAGGCGGGAACGAGGGGCTATCAGAACTTGAACCCAAGATCCTTTATAACGGATTCCCAGTCGGTGCCACGCTTGCCCGCGTTTCGCTGCTTGGCGCGGGTCAGTTCGCGGCGGTCGTCCAGGTCCTCCAGGGTATCGCGGAGTTCGCGCAAAATGGTTTTCGCCCGAGCGATCTGGCGGTCGAGGTTTTGGGGCCGGCGAATGGCCGGACTTCTCCCGGTTGCGGTGCTCATCGGTAAATGTCTTTTCTGGGGCCGAGTGTGTAGACGACAATGCGTGTGCCCACCAACTCAAAGAGCACCCGGTATTCACCCACTCGCAGCCGATATTCATTCTTACTGCCCTGCAGCTTCTTCACGTCGCCACTAAAATCGCGTTGCAGAAGATGGAGGCGATGGCCGATCTCACGACGGATATCCTCTGGCAGAGCCCTCAGCTTGGCCTTCGCCTCGTCTTTGATTTCCATCTCGTAGGCCATAGCACGACTCAGATGGCGACGAGGTCCTCTTCCGCTTCTGGCACCCCGGAATCCTCGGATTCGACGTGGAGCCATACCCGGAGGGCGATCTTGATGTTCTCCATGGTTTCGTCCCGCATATCACCATTGGGAATGATAGCCAAGGAGCGAACGGCAACTGCCGGCCTTCCGCCTCCGCAGGGAAGCTACGGCGCCACAGGCCGACTGCGCCAAGTCCGACCCGAACGCGTGAGCCGACATGCCGGGCTTTGCAAATCCGAATTTCGAATTCCGAATTCCGAAATGGAATGGCGCCTTCACCCCGCCCTTGCGCAACCGCTCCGCCAAGTCGCGCACCACCGGCTTGTCCTTTGCGCTGTGGCTCAGGAAGACGTCGTATTGGAATAATTCTGGCATGGCGACGGATCAGAGCGGGTTTTCGGCAATGCCGGCGGCCCAATTCATGTTGCACAACTTATCATCCAGGGTGGCCAGCTTCAGGCCGTGAGCGCGAGCCAGTTCGACCAGGTAGGCGTCGGTAACGTGGGCGTGGTTGGCGAGGACGGGCAATTGGGCTGCGTGTAGGTCTGCCGGCAACCAGCGCGCCTGCTTGCGAGAGGTGATATCGGCGAGCGCAGCCTGCGAATCCGAAAATGAAGCCCGATAACCCGGTGTCATGCTGACGCGGACGAAGCCCACTTCAGAGAGGGGGCTGGTCGCGAAGGCAGCCTGACGTTCCAGCCACGCCCGTGCGGCGGTATGCTTGGGGTGGGAACTCCATCCACACGCCAAGAGAAAACTCACGTGCAGCAAATGGCTCATGGAAAGTCGGCTAGCAACGACCGGACCCGTTCGGGGGTCATGGGAGGTGCGCCGGGTGGGGCGACCAGAACCTTCCGGCCCTGACGCTCGACCAATCGCGCGCGTTTGGGCTCGTCGCGTTGGAGAGTCAGTTTCTCGCCGTCTAATGAGAAGGAGACCTTGTCGCCCGCCTTTAGGTGGAGAGCTTTGCGAAAACGATGCGGGATGACCAACTGGCCTTTCGTCGAGATCGTCGCACTGTTCATGGCGGAGTTCTTACCCGGCTTACCGGAGACGTCAAGCTGGCTGCAACGGAGGAACTACGCTGGCGGTGCAATCGTCGGGACTTTCGCGAGCCCGCAAGCCCTTCCGCCCTGGGAAGTCGAAATGTACCGGCTTCTGCTTTCGCCAACGGAGCTACGGAGAACAAGCCATTGCGGAATGCGTCAAAGCTGACGCCCCGGGTGGCGCGTCCCGTTGGCGGGACGGGAACGTCCCAGAATCGAATCGTAACGCTGAACCCATAGTCGTTCCGACGGGTTTAACAGCTTCATTTTAGGCAGAACTGCGGAGGGATTCGGTTGATGGCACAACGGCTGCAGCTTCGGAGTCAGGGAATGCTGAATTCGAAACTCGAGACGCTGAGCGCGGAATGATCGCCAGGCCACGAACCTCCAGACGGCAGAACCACTCACCAATGACCGACCGTTTGAATGCCGAGTGTGGAAATCCGAATGCAGAATGAGCAAGTCTATGCTCTGCACCATCACTCGACTCTCGGCCCTCTAATCTCTGTGCAAGACCTCAAATTTGCCCTCCGCCAGTTGGCGAAGAACCCTGGCTGTGGGCAGGGGTCAGAGGTTAGGGGCGAGGTGTCAGAGAGAAAGAAAGTAGTTCCGGATGCCTTTCCCTCGCCTCTCGCCCCTAACCACTAATCCCTATGCAAGACCTCCGATTTGCCCTGCGACAACTCCTCAAGAATCCCGGCTTCGGAAGGAGTGACCAGTGGCGAGTGATGAGTGACGAGATGGGAACCCTGCAAACTTCCCGCACCGCCACGACGTGTCACTTGTCGCTCGTCACGCATCACTACTTATGAACGATCTGCGCTTTGCCCTGCGGCAGCTTATTAAGAATCCCGGCTTCACCGCTGTGGCCGTGCTCACGCTCGCACTCGGTATCGGAGCGAACACGGCGATTTTTAGCGTCATCAACGCGGTGCTCTTGAAGCCGCTGCCCTATCACGAACCGGAGCGGATCATGGTCGTGTGGACAGACAATCCCACATTCAACCTCGGCATCCACGAACTGCCGCCCTCCCAGCGGGATATCCTCGATTGGCGACAGCAGGCGCAGTCGTTCGAAGAGGTGGCCGCCGTTTCCTCGGTGCAAGTGGATCTCAAACAGGACGGCGAATTGAAACGGATCGGCGGAGTTTCCGTGACCGCGAATTTTTTCCAGACCTTGGGAGTGCAGCCGATCATCGGACGTGGCTTCACCGCCGAGGAGGAACAGGTTGGTAAAGATAAGGTCGTGGTGATCAGTGAGGGACTGTGGCAGCGCGAATTTGGCAGTGATCCAAAAGTCATCGGAACTCCTATCGTGCTGAACAACGAAAGCCGCGTGGTGGTGGGGATAATGCCGGCGGGTTTCAACTTTCCACGCCGCCAGGAAATGCCGGCGCCCTACAATCTTCCAGCGCAGTCAGAACTTTGGTTGCCGCTCGCGCGGGATGCGCAGTTTTGGCAGGACGACGAGAATCGTCAGTTTATCGTACTGGGCCGTTTGAAATCCAATGTGACTGTGACCCGAGCGCAGGCCGAGATGGACACGATCGCTCAGCAAGCCGCCACCGACCGCCCCGCGACGCATTCCGGATGGAGCACGCATTTGCGACCACTCGCCTTACAAGTCACCGGTCAGACCCGTCCGCTTCTGTTCGTGCTCCTGGGCGCGGTGTCATTTGTGCTGTTGATCGCGTGCGTGAACGTGGCGAGCCTGTTGCTTTGCCGCGCCGCCGCACGTCGGAAGGAAATGGCGATTCGCGCGGCGATTGGGGCGGGGCGGGCGCGCGTTATCCGTCAATTGCTGACGGAAAGCGTGATGCTGGCCCTGCTGGGTGGCGGTCTGGGACTGTTGCTCGGGATGGGCGGCCTGAAGCTCCTGTTGGCCTTGAGTCCGCCAAACATGCCCCGACTGCAAGAGGCCGCGTTCAATGGGCCGGTGTTTTTCTTTGCGCTGGTGCTCACGCTCGTCACGGGAGTTTTGTTCGGCCTAGTCCCCGCGCTGCACGCCTCGAAAGTCAATCTGAACGAGGCGCTTCACGCGGCCGGCCGCGGCAATTCAGACGGTGGCCGATGGCGGAGCCATGTCGGATTGGTTACCGGCCAGGTGGCCATCGCCTTCGCCCTGCTAGTTGGCGCGGCGTTGGTGATCCAGAGCTTTCAGAGAATGCTGGCGCTGGACCCCGGTTTTTCGAAAGCGGGTGTCTGCTCGTTCGATCTAACGTTCCGGGGTGCCAACTATGAAAAGGGTGGTTCACGGATCGCGATTTTCGGCCAGATTCAAGAGCGTCTGGGCGCGATTCCCGGGGTTGCCAACGTGGCGATGGTCTCGCATCTGCCTCTCGGTGGCAGCGAGAACGTGGGCTATTTCTTGGTCGAAGGCATGCCGCCGGCGCGACCAGGGCAGGAACCGCTGGGGCAATTGCGGGTGGCGACGACCGGCTATTTCCAAACGATGGGAGTGGGTCTGGTTCGTGGACGCGATTTTGAAGCCGGCGACGCGTCCGGAAAAACGCGAGTTGCCGTGGTCAACGAGACGCTCGCCCGCCAGTTCTTTCCGGGCGCTGACCCAATCGGCAAACGGATCCGGATGAAAGATTTCGGCGAAGACGAATGGTGCCTGATCGTCGGCATCGTCCGGGATGTGCGGGCCAATGCGTTGGATCTGAAACCGACGCCCGGTCTCTTCCTCCCGTATTCGCAGCTCCCCACGTACTGGGACGAAATGACGGTGGTCGTGCGGGGCAGTGAAGCTGGCCTGCCTGTGCCGTCCGAAAGCATACTTCGCCGCGAGATGAAGGTCATCGATCCGGCCTTGCCGATGGCCAACTATCGGACGATGGAGGCCCTGGTTTCCAATGCAGTGGCGCGGCCGAGGTTTGGTTCGCTGCTGCTCGGACTATTCGCGGCGACCGCCCTGCTGCTCACGATGGTTGGCCTTTATGGTGTTGTCGCCTACACCGTGAGTCGGCGAATCCGCGAACTCGGAATCCGCTTGGTGCTGGGTGCGCAACGCGGTGATGTCCTGCGCATGGTCGTGTCGCAAGGGATGCGGCCTGTGCTGGTGGGGCTCGGGCTCGGGTTCGCGGTCGCCTTTGGTCTCAGTCGTTTTCTCGCCTCGCTGCTGTTCGAAATCAACCCCACGGACCCGGCCACCCTGGCCGTCGCCTCAATCATCCTGGTGGGAGTGACGGCCGTGGCTTGCTGGCTACCTGCGCGCCGCGCGGCGCGAGTCGATCCGATGGTCGCGCTGAGAAGCGAGTGACGAACTTCAAATCGCCAATTTTAGATTCCAGATTCTCCAACGCCATGAACGACCTCCGCTTCGCCTTCCGCCAGTTGCTGAAGAATCCCGGCTTCGGAAGAAGTGACCAGTGGGGAGTGACGAGTGACGAGCCGGAAACTCTGAAAAGCTCCTACGCTGCCACCGCTCATCACTTGTCACTCGTCACTCATCACTGCTTATGACCGACCTGCGCTTCGCCTTCCGCCAACTGCTCAAAAACCCCGGCTTCACCGCTGTGGCCATCCTCACGCTCGCCCTCGGCATCGGGGCGAACACGGCCGTGTTCAGCATCGTGGACGCGGTGTTGCTGAAACCGCTGCCTTACGACGAGCCGGGGCAGTTGGTGCAGGTGTGGGAGGCTCCCGGTCCCGGCCAGCGGAATTGGGCTTCGCCGGGCGCCTTTCTCGACTGGAAGGAGCACGGCAAGGTCTTTGAAGACCTCTCGCTCCTGGACAACCGGGAGTTGAACCTCACCGGGGAAGGAAGGCCGGAACGCATTAGCGGGCTGGGGATGTCCGCCAGCGGCCTGAAGATTCTGCGGGCGCAGCCGCTGTTGGGCCGGACCTTCGCGGCCGACGAGGACCAGCCGGGCAAGGACCAGGTGGTCGTGTTGAGCCATGGATTCTGGCAGCGTCGTTTTGGCGGCGATGTCTCCATTGTGGGGCGGACGATTCAGCTTAGCGACCAGAGCCACACGGTGATTGGCGTCCTGGCTCCGATGGTCCTGCCGTGGGGGCCGGCGGATTTCGTCGTCCCGATGGCGGTTCGTCCGAACGACGTCAATCAACGCGGCTCACACTGGCTCCAGGCCTTTGGCCGCTTGAAGCAGGGTGAAACGGTGGAACACGCCGGAACTGAAATTTCGGCGATGGCCGCTCGGCTCCGTCCCCTGTATCCAGCGTGGAAGCAGGGCTGGGGCGTGACGCTCATGCCGCTGCATGAACAGATCACGGGAGCCACCAAACCGACGCTGCTCGTGCTGTTCGGCGCCGTGGGGTGCGTGCTGTTGATCGCCTGTGGCAACGTGGCGAACCTGCTGCTGGCCAAATCGTCGGGACGCCAGAAGGAAATGGCGGTGCGGGCCGCGCTGGGCGCTGGGCGCTGGCGGATTGTCCGGCAGTTGCTGATGGAGAGCGTGCTGCTGTCGCTGGCCGGCGCAGTGCTCGGACTGCTGCTCGCGTTCTGGGGCGTTGGCGCGGTCCGGCACCTGAATGCCATAAACCTGCCGCGCGCAGAGGAAGTCGGCCTCGACCTGCGCGTGCTGGGCTTCGCCGTGCTGGTTTCGCTGCTCGCGGGGGTGGCGTTCGGGTTGGTGCCGGCCCTCCAGACCACTCGGATCAACCTGAATGACCTGCTCAAGGACGGCGCGCGCGCATCCGGCACCGGCCCGCGGAGCCGTGTCCGCGGCGGGCTGATCATCGCGGAGGTGGCGCTTTCGCTCGTGCTGCTGATCGGAGCCGGTCTGCTCCTCAACAGCTTCATCCGCCTCTCCCACGTCTCGCCGGGGATCAATCCCCGCAACCTCTTGACCATGCAGGTGACACTGCCGGAGAAAAAGTATCCGGACGCCCCGCGCCGGACGGATTTCTTCGAGCGGACGCTCGACCGGATTAGCAGCCTTCCGGGCGTCGAGGCCGCCGGAGTGGTCGGAAGGCTGCCGGTGGCGGGCGGGTCGATGGATACGAGCTTCATCATCGCCGGCCGGACGGATGCGCCGATAACCGGTCACGGCATCGACTTTGACTTTTGCACGCCGGACTATTTCCGGGCGGCGGGAATTCCGCTGCGCAAGGGCCGGTTCTTCGCGTGGGGCGACAAGGCGGGTTCCCCCCGGGTGGTCATCATCAATGAAGCCCTGGCCCGCCGGCATTTCCCGGATCAGGAGCCGCTGGGGCAGCGAATCCATCTCGACGTCGCCACCGGCAAGATCGATGAAGGCTGGGAGATTGTCGGCGTCGTTGGCGATGTCCGGCAGCATGGGCTGGGGGAGAATTCCCGCCCCTGCGTCTATCGACCGCAGGCCTTCAGCTTCTTGGCTAACGGAAACCTCCTGGTTCGCACTGCCAGTGCCCCGCTCGCCATGGCGGAAACGGTGCGGAAGGTGGTGCTCGAAATCGATCCGAACCAACCGGTGGCCAACGTCCGGACCATGGAGGCCGCGCTGGCCGGTTCGTTGGCGCAACGGCGTTTCGTGCTGGTGCTGCTGGCTGGATTCGCGGGCACCGCGCTCCTGCTGGCCGCGATCGGCCTTTACGGCGTCATCGCCTATGCGGTCACGCAGCGCACCCGTGAAATCGGCATCCGCATGGCGCTGGGGGCGAACCGGCGCGATGTGCTCACGCTCGTGGTGAGCCAGGGCATGAGGCTCGCCGCGGTCGGCCTTGTGCTCGGCCTGGCGGGAGCGCTCGGGCTGACGCGCGTGCTGGCCAGGATGCTTTACGAAGTCAAGCCGACGGATCCGGCGACCTTCGCCGGCGTGTCGTTGGTCCTGTTGCTCGTGACCTTGCTCGCCTGCTGGCTTCCCGCCCGCCGCGCGTCGCGCGTGGACCCGATGGTGGCGTTGCGAAATGATGGGTGAGGGATGAGAGACGAGGGGCGAGCTAAGAGAAGAAAACCGATATGAGCGAGAAACTGATGAGCTACAAGGACCTTGTGGTCTGGCAGAAGAGCATCGTCTTGGTGAAGACGATCTATCAGCTCACGCGCCCATTCCCCGCCGATGAAAGGTTCGGTTTGGACTCGCAAATGCGGCGAGCCGCCGTGTCGGTGCCCTCCAATCTCGCCGAAGGACACGCTCGAAACACGACGGACGAATGCATCCAGTTCATCTCCCACGCGGAGGGATCGTTGGCTGAGCTCGAGACGCAGTCCATCCTGGCTGTCGAATTGAACTTCTGTACGGCGTCGGAAGCGCAGCCCGTTCAAGGTTTGATCGAGGAGATTCAGAAAATGGCCAGCGCGCTTCGCCGTTCCCTCGCCTCTCGCCCCTATGCAAGACCTCCGCTTCGCCTTCCGCCAGTTGCTTAAGAACCCCGGCTTCGGAAGAAGTGACCCGTGGCGAGTGACGAGTGACACGCAAAGGACTCTTCCCGCCGCTCTCGCTCGTCACTTGTCACCTTCCACTCTTCACTGTCTATGACTGACCTGCGATTTGCCCTACGGCAGCTTATTAAGAATCCGAGCTTTACATTCGTCGCTGTGCTCACGCTCGCGCTGGGCATCGGGGCAACGACGACGGTGTTCAGCCTGATCCAGGGCGTGCTGCTGACGCCGCCGCCGTATGCGCAGCCCGACCGGTTGGCCTTGATCACCGCCGGGCGCACGGACGGACAGCGTTACTCGCGCGGCTGGCCGGCCGCGCAGTGGGTGGAATGGCAGAAGGAGTCGAAGACGTTCGAAGCCATCGCGGCCTACGGATGGATCTTCAATTTCCTGGTGTCGCCGGATGGCAGCGAGTCCATCGAGGGGATGCGGGTGACGACCGATTACTTCAAGGTGCTGGGGATTCATCCCGCGCTGGGTCGGGCGTTCGACGAGGCCGACGCAAAGGCCAATCCATCCACGGCGGTCATCATTGGCCACGACCTGTGGCAGCGGCGGTTCCACGGCGATCCGAACGTCATCGGGCAATCGGTGCAGATCAGCCGCCAGCGCGGACGGCACACCATCGTGGGCGTGATGCCGCCGGAGGTGCGTTTCTTGCCGTCTCCAAACGTGGCGCAGGAGCCGAACTACAACGTGGACGCCAAGGTGGACTACTGGCTGCCGGCTGCGCCGTCGCCGGATCAGCTCAAGAACCAGTTCGCCTTTCTCGTCGGCCGGCTGCGGCCCGGGGTGACTTCGATGGCGGCGCAGGCCGAGATCGCTGGGCTGGCGGCGCGGCAAGCCGTGGCGGACCGCGATTTTGAAGGCATTTCGGCTCATGTGCTTTCCTTGGAATCCCAAATGAACCTCGAAGGACGCCGCCTGTTGCTGCCTGTGGCCGGAGCGGTTGCCTTGGTGTTCCTGATTGCGTGTGGCAATGCCGCCGGACTTCTCCTCGCTCGCGGGCTCAAACGTCAGCACGAATACGCAGTACGGGCGGCGTTGGGAGCCGGGTCGTTCCAACTATGTCGTCCCGTGCAGATGGAAAGCTTGCTGCTGGCCCTGTGCGGCGGCGTGGTGGGAGCAGCGTTGTCCGTGTGGTGTGTGGATCTGCTCAAGACCATCGCGGGCGCCGGCATTCCGCGGCTGGATGCCGTGAGGCTCGGCTGGCCGCTGGTGGCTTTTTGTCTCTGCACCTCAGCGGTGGCGGGGTTGTTCGCTGGATTGCTGCCCGCTCTGCGTTCGCTGGGCCGCGATCCTGCCAACGAACTGAAAGCCGGCAGCCGCACGGCGAGCGTCGGCCGCACCGAGCGCCGTTTGCTGAGCCGGGTCGCGGCGGCGCAGGTCGCGTTGACGCTGGCCTTGCTCGTCGGAGCCGGCCTGCTGATCCGCACTGTTAATTCGCTCGCCCAAGTCCGTCCCGGCTACGACACGGATAACGTCCTCACGATGAGCGTCACTACCGTGGGCACGAACTATCTCGACTTTCACACAGCGGCGCTCGACCGCGTCGCGCAGTTGCCGGGCGTGAAAGCCGTGGCCTTCGGCTGGGGTGTGCCGCTGACCGGCAACAAGTGGGAGATCACCATGGAGATCGACGGCCGGCCGAGCCCCGACGGGCCGCGCGGCGGGCTAAGTTTTCCCACCCGTTCCGTGACGCCGGACTACTTTCCGGCGCTCGGCCTGAAGCTGAGCGAGGGACGACTCTTTCGCTCCAGTGATGACGACAAGGCGCCGAGAGTCGCCATCATCAACCAGGCGGCGGCCGACCGGCATTTCCCCGGCGAAAGCGCCCTGGGTCACAAACTGAAATTCCGGGGCCAGACCAACCTCATTGCGATCGTCGGAGTTCTGGCCAACACGCGCACCGACTCGCTAACCGACGCGGCAGAGCCTGAACTCTACTTTCCTTTCTGGCAGTCGAGCGCGTTCTCCAAACACCTCGTGGTGCGGACGCAAGGCGACCCGAGCACCGTGGCGGCAATTGTGGAGCGCGAGCTGCGCGCGATCGATCCCACCGTCTCGGTGGAAAGCGTCAAGACCTTGGAGCGAATCCGCGCCGACTCGGTCGCGTCGCGGACTTTCGCGATGAACTTGCTGGTGGGTTTCGCGCTGGTGGCGTGCCTGCTGGCCGTGGTCGGCATCTACGGCGTGCTCTCGCTGGCGGTCGGCTCACGACAGACAGAGATCGCCATTCGCATGGCGGTGGGGGCGCGGCGCGGCGACGTATTCCGCCTGATGCTGGGCGACGGGGTCCGTCTCGCTGCCGTCGGGGTGGGTATTGGCATCGTGGTCGCCCTCGTGCTCGCGACGGGCTTGAAGACATATCTCTTCGAGGTCAGTCCGGCGGATCCCCTAACGTTGGGCGCGATGGTGATGGTGGTCATGGCGATCACGCTCGCGACCTGCTGGATTCCCGCGCGCCGCGCGGCCAAGGTGGATCCGCTGGTGGCGTTGAGAAGCGAGTAATGATGGAGTTGTGAGTTATGAGTTATGAGAGACCAACGTCAACAACCACACGTTCTCAATGCCCTCCGGCGTTCTGTCTTCCGTCGCCGCAGTATTTCATTGATCGCTGATCGGACCGGCGCTTCCGTCGTGATCGGTTCGCACGAAGGACGGCTCCAGGTCTCGCTCTCCCGCGCGAGTCGCGGATTCGGATGGGGCCGGATCGCCCTTGAACGGGAACTCGCGAAATCGCCCCAACCCACCGCGGCCAACGGCGTAGCGATCCTCCGCACTTGTCTGCAACCGGGCGACGGTGGCACCAAGTACGCGAACGTCTTCGACCTGAAGAACGGCGACATGGAGTTATCGTTACCTCCTGGACTTCGAGCAGGCCCGCGTGCTCAGTCGCTACGTTCTCGACGAGCAAGAAAGGGTGACCCTGATCCAATCCGAAGCCATGGAACTCAAACCCACCGTCAAAGGAAGCCGGCCTCTTTGAGCGCAAGGTGAACTGCTCCAGTTCCTCGGCAACAACTCTCCTCCAATGATCCTTCCACCAACCTCGGCATGCAGGCTGGCGACTTTTCCGTTGCACGGTCGCCGCGGGGCCTCCAGCGTGGCTTGCCGATGACTAAGTCCATTCTCGTTCATAAGCTCGCCGCGTGGCGCCTCGTCGATGCGTCCCGCCGCGCGCTGGCGAAGACTTGGAGTTGACCTTCCTCAATCGTCTCCAAATCCGACCGCAACCGCGCCGCTCCTCGGCGCGGTTTTTGTTTGTTTCCGCGAGTCCATTTAACGCTTCCACTATGACGCACGCCAAAACCGCACCTTCGTTCCCGGCACAAGGTTATGTCTTGATGCTAGCCTCGACGATTTGCTTCACCGCCAACGTGCTCATCATTCGCGCCCTCGCCGCGCTGGAGTCGGTCGATGTCTGGCTCACCTGCGCCGTTCGCTTTGCGGCGGGCTTGGCGGTCCTCGCGCTCATGTACCGTCGCGATGCGCGCTTCCTCCGCGTGTTCCAGAAAGGCAAACTTATCAGCAGAGGTTTGGTGGGCGGGCTCGCGACCTGTGGTTTTTACCTGACGATTGTTCACTTGGGCGCGGGATTGGCGACGTTCATCGGCAACACCTACGTCATCATCGCGGCCATCATGGCGGTCGTTCTCTTGCAAGAGCGCTTTCGCCTAGTCCTGGCCGTCGGTGGAATCGCCACGCTGGCGGGTCTCGCCCTGTTGACGGACGCCTTCAGCGGGTATCGCCATTCCCCGTTTTATCTCGCCATCGCCGTGTTGACGGCTTTGGCGTCGGCTTACGTTGTCATCACGATTCGGCAACTGCACGCCGAAGAACATACGGCGACGATTTTCGCCGCCCAGTGTGTTTACGGATTGCTCGTGTGCTTGGCGCCTATTGGGATGAGTCCCTCCGGGGCGTCGGCCCAGGGTTGGGCATTAATGCTCCTCGCCGGCGCTTGCGTGGCAGCGGGACAATTATCCATGACCCACGCCTTCCGGGACCTAAGCGTGGCTGAAGGCACGTTGTTGCAGATGCTGGTGCCCGTGGGCGTGGCGCTCGGCGGTCAGCTGTTGTTCCAGGAACAGCTTTCGGCGCGCGAGATTGCCGGCGGCGTTTTGATCCTCGTCGGCGCCGGCGTCACTGCCTGGCGGCGTTGATCATTTCGGGTGGCGTGACCAAATTTTGATCGCCCCCGATCTGCCGGCGTCCCGCAAGCGGGACGTTTACCTCCCGAAAGCGATCAAGGCTCGGCCTGCACCTCGTGCGCGTTCATCCAAACCTGCGCGGTCGATGTGCCGCTGCTTTCTTCGGTCGGAGTGGACGGCCCGGCGCTCCGTTTCGTCATCGTCACGGCGCTCGGGTGCAGCGTTCTGTTCGGGATCGTGCCGGCGCTCCGGGCCGCGATGGATGGTGGCGCTGAGAAGCAAGTAATGATGGAGTTATGAGTTATGAGCTACTGGCCGCTACCGCCTCGTCGAGATTCAAATTGCCGGAAGCAGATGCCGAAGATATAGCTCCCGGGCCATGATCCCGGACGCCGTTCTCGAGTACATCGCAACCCATGAAGAGCGCTTCATCGAAGAACTCTTTGCCTACACCCGCATCCCTAGCATCAGTGCGCAATCGAAGCACGCGGACGACATGCGTCTTTCCGCCGAATGGTTGGTCGATCGCTGCATTAAGGCCGGCTTGAAGGCGGAAACCCGCAAGACCTCGGGCTATCCGGTGGTGATCGCCAAAACGCCGAACCAGAGCCCGCAGAAGCCGACCTTCCTGGTTTATGGGCACTACGACGTGCAGCCGCCGGACCCGCTCGAACTCTGGACGTCGCCGCCGTTTGAGCCGCGGCGCGTCGGGCGCAATGTGTATGCCCGCGGCATCAGCGACAACAAGGGCCAGCACCTCGCACACATCAACGCCGTTGAGGCCTGGTTGAAGACCGGGAACGAATTGCCGTGCAACGTGAATTTCCTGATCGAAGGCGAGGAAGAAGTGGGATCGAAGTCGCTGTATGACTTCCTGCCGAAGCATGCGAAGGAGCTGGCGTGTGAGGCGCTGGTGGTTTCGGACACGGAAATTCCAAGCATGAAACACCCCGCGCTTTGCTACTCGCTGCGGGGCATGGCTCCGCTGGAGATTCGGCTCGATGGGCCGGATCGCGACCTGCACTCGGGCTTGTTCGGCGGCGCGGTGGACAACCCGGCAATGGTGCTCTGTCAGATGCTCGGATCGCTCCGGAACAAGCGCGGCGCATTCACGATTCCTGGCTTCTACGACGACGTAGTGAAGCTCTCGGCCTACGAGCGGAAGCAGATGGCGAAGGTGCCGTTCAGCGAGGCGAAATTCCGCAAGTCGGTCGGCGTCGGGGCGCTGTTTGGCGAAGCAGGATACACTCCAGATGAACAGCGCGCGGCGAGGCCCACGTTTGAAATTAATGGGCTGACCAGTGGCTACCAAGGCGAGGGCGGCAAGACGATTATCCCGTCATGGGCCAGTGCTAAGATCACCATGCGCCTCGTGCCGAATCAGGACCCGAAGAAGATCATCGCGTTGGTGAAGAAGCATCTGAAGGCGATCTGTCCACCCACGGTGAAGCTCACGCTAACCGAAGGCCAGGGCGGCGGACCTTATATGGTCGATCCCGCCGGGCCGTTGGCGCAGGCTTGCATGCGCGCCGCGAAAGCAGGCTTTGGTCACGAATGCGTGCTCGTGCGCGGCGGCGGCAGCATTCCGATCATCGCGGCGTTCAAGCAGCATCTAAAGGCGGACTCGCTAATGCTCGGCCTCGCGCTGCCGGACGACAACGCGCATTCGCCAGACGAGAAATTCTCGCTCGACGCCTACATGGCCGGGATGCGCATGGGCGCGCAGCTCTGGCCGGAACTGGCCGCAGCCGCCTGAAGCGCGAAACTGGGGCTCCAGGGCCGCTGATCGGTTCAGAGGCTTGCCTTCAAATCCAAACTCCATGCGCCCGGTCCCTTGGCCAGCACGACCAGGCATCCGGCCAGAACCGTCAGCGGCAACAACAAAGGGATCTCCATCGGTCCCGGCCACTCCTCGATTACAAGTTTGCTGTAGGTCGCCACCAGCATCGCAAAACTACCGATCACCGCTCCGATGCGGGCGTAGAAACCGATGCCCATCGAAAGCCCCGACATGACCATAAAAATGGGTGCCAAATATAGATTTGCCTCCGGGAACGGAATCTCGGCGCGCCGCAAGATTTCAAGCAGCGGCGACCTTCCGGTGAGATGGAAAGAACCGAACACCAGCAACGGCAACGCCGCGATTAGTCTGGGCGCCATGATCCACTTTGCCGGAGACGTTTTGCGAAGTGCCGCGACGGTCACGCGGGATGGATGTCTCCACCCCGCGAGTGGAGCAAGCTCATTTTGCCTCTCAGACGATGCACTGTGATGACATGCCAGCCAGTTGTTGTTTCACGAATCCCAAGAATTGTTGAACCCCATAACCTCCCCCATGAATACTGAATTAGCCATTGTCCTAGCCTTGCTCGTCGCTTCGGTTGTGATGTTCGTAATCAACAAGCCGCGCATGGACGCGGTGGCGTTGCTCATGCTGGCGCTGCTTCCGTTTACGGGGGTGGTCACCGTGGGCGAGACGCTGGCCGGGTTCAGCGATCCGAACATCGTGCTCATCGCCGTGCTGTTCGTGATCGGGGAGGGTCTGGTGCGGACCGGGGTGGCGCAGCAGATGGGCGATTGGCTCAACGCCAAGGCCGGCAAAAGCGAGACCCGCCTGCTCGTCCTGCTGATGCTGGCCGTGGGTCTGCTCGGCTCGGTCATGAGTTCGACTGGCGTCGTCGCCATCTTCATTCCGGTCGCCCTCCGAATCGCCCAGAGCACGGGCATGGCGGCGAGCCGCCTCATGATGCCGATGAGCATGGCCGCATTGATCAGCGGCATGATGACGCTGGTGGGAACCGCGCCCAACCTCGTCGTGAATAGCGAACTGATGCGCGGCGGCGCGGACGGTTTCAGTTTCTTCAGTTTTACGCCGTTTGGCGCTCCCATCCTCGTCATGGGCATTGCCTACATGATGTTCGCTCGCCGCTGGCTTGCCTCCGAGTCTCCGGGCGGCGGCGAGGTCAACCGGCGCCCTAGCCTGCGGGACTGGGTACAGCAGTACCAACTCGCCAACCGCGAGCACCGGCTCCGCGTAACCGCCGGATCGCCGCTAGTCGGCAAGACCATCGGAGAACTCGATCTGCGCAACTCCTCCGGCGCGAGCATTGTCGCCCTGGAGCGCAGCCGCCGGTTTTCCCGCGAAATTCTCAGCCCGACCGCAACTACCGAACTGCAGGCCGAAGATATTCTATTGGTGGACGTGTTTGGCCCTGACGTGCCGATCGATCAACTTCGACAAAAGTACGCGCTGGAGACGCTGCCGCTCAGCGGTGACTACTTTGCCGACCGATCACAGGAGATCGGCATGGCTGAAGTCATGCTGGGGGCAAACTCCGATCTCGTCGGCAAGACTGTGGTCGAGGCTCGGTTCCGCACGCGGTTTGGGCTCACGGTGATTGGTCTGCGGCGGGGCGCCACGGCGGTGGAGGGAAGCTTGCTGAACGAACGATTGAACACCGGCGACACGCTGCTGGTGATCGGTCCGTGGAAGGACATCCGTCCGCTGCAGACGGACACGGCCCATCTGGTGGTGCTCAACCTGCCGGCTGAGATGGACGAAGTGCTGCCGGCTTCCGGCAAGGCACCCCAGGCCGTAGCCTGTCTGCTGCTCATGGTCGGCCTGATGATCAGTGGCATCGTGCCGAACGTGCAGGCCGCCCTGATCGCCGGTCTGCTCATGGGCGCGCTGCGCTGCGTTGATTTGAACAGCGCCTACCGTTCGATCCACTGGAAGAGTCTAATCCTGATCGTCGGCATGCTGCCCTTTTCGCTAGCCTTGCAGCGCACCGGCGGCGTCGAACTCGCGGCCAATGCGCTGATGTCCGCGACTGGCGGCGCGGGCGCCCACGTCGTGCTCGGGAGCATTTTCCTCATCACCGCCATGTTGGGCCTGTTCATCTCAAACACCGCTACGGCCGTCCTGATGGCTCCGGTCGCGCTGGCCATTGCGAAGGACATGAATGCGTCCCCCTACCCGTTCGCGATGATTGTTGCGCTGGCCGCCTCCACGGCGTTCATGACCCCGATCTCGTCGCCGGTGAACACGCTGGTCGTCGGCCCCGGCAACTACAAGTTCGGTGACTTCGTGAAGGTCGGGGTGCCGTTCAGTCTCGCGGTCATGGTCGTTTGCGTCATCCTCGTGCCTCTGTTATTGCCGCTTTACAAGTAAGGGGCCTCATTCGTTTAGATTGGCGCCATCGGAAAATAATCGCGTGCAGCGACGGGAAGCCTCGGCATCGTCACCAGCAAATTAAGGATGGCATGAACAGCGACGAGCTCCGCAATTGGGCGACCGTTGTCGCCGCCAGCGTCGCCCTTCTGGTCTTCCTGGTGAATTCGTTCCTCACGCTGCGCAACCAGCGACTGGAGAATGTTTCACGCTTTCTCGAAGCGCATCAACGCCTCTTCGCCACGGAAGGATACATTGCCAAGAACATGGCCGCGATCGAGACCGGATCTCTGACCCGCGACCGCACGGATGTCCAGATGGAGGCGAAATTCCATCTGATGCTACTCGAGGTGGAGCGATTGGCCATTCTGGCCAACAACAATGCGGTACCGCGCCCCACACAGATCTACATGTTCGGCTGGTATGCTCGAGATATCCTGAAGGTGATCACCGAAAAGGAGCGTGACAATGTATCTTGGGAGCTGGTCCTGGGCTATTTGGACAGCCTGGCGAAGGATTACACCTCTTACGAAAGCTTATCGCGAAATCAGCGCGCTCATTTCTGGCGTTGAGCACGCCGGCAAGCGGCCGGGCCGTTGTTCTGCCGACCGTTTTACCCGTGGCCTTAGATTCGCCACGATCCCAGCTAACCCAAGTTCCGCAGTTGCTAAAACGCGTAAAGGGCAGATCAACGAGTTACGGGGATCGCGATTCGATTTTCGGCACTACATTTTCTGAACCGGCGCGCGGGCAGCTTCCCCGGGAAAGTTATCAATAAGGCGGGTGCCGGTGGGCAGCTCCAGCCCGAGGCGGACCAGAAGTTCGGCCACGCGGCGTTCGGGCCGGGCCACCACCCGCAGGCGCAGCTCGTGGTCTTGCTCGCCCCGCCGGACGGGCACGACCACGTCCATACTTTTGATGGTAGCCACTTCGGCCACCAGCTTGCGGGCGCAAGTGCCCAGGCC
>DLVS01000125.1 GCA_003445095.1 Verrucomicrobiales bacterium | reverse complement strand
AAGTCATGGTCGTCGTCCTCGACACGAATTATCTTACAGAACTCGTCACCGCCTCTGCCTCAGGCCTCCGCCTCGTAAGTTGGCTTGAAGAGCGGAAGGTCGATGTATTTCCATGTATCATCGCCGCCGAGGAATCACTCCAAGGCTGGATCGCATTCATCCGTGGCCGCAAACCGGGTTCCGCCCAACTCGAAGGCTACAGACGTCTCAAAGCGTGCCTTGAGGTGCTGAACAAATTCACGATTCTTCCCTTCGATTTGGATGCGGCGAACCGCTTCTCCGAGTTACAACGCCAGCGTCTTCGAATCGGCACGATGGACACGAAGATTGCCGCTATCTGCATCACGCACGATGCCGTGCTTCTCAGCCGCAATCTTTCCGACTTCAATAAAGTATCGAGTCTTCGCGTTGAGAACTGGCTCGACTGAGATGACTCCAGTGGTGAAGAACCGCTGGAATTGCTCCCTTGACCTCGCCTCGGATCCCTCAAGGTTGAGCGCCCCATGGTTTTCGTTCCTACGCTGCGACGCCGACGGACTCGCCACGTTTCCATTTTGCTTCGGGGCGCGATGCTGCTGATACCGGCGTTGGCACTCCCGGCGGACGTAGTTGTTTCGGAGTTTCTGGCGTCCAACAAAGGGGGCCTGGCCGATGGATATCAAGATACGCCAGACTGGATCGAACTGCAGAACACGGGTTCTGAACCCGTGAACCTGGCGGGATGGCATCTCACTGATAATCTCGCGGAGTTGGGCAAATGGACGTTCCCCAACGAAACCCTGGCCCCGGGTGCCTTTCTCGTCGTGTTCGCTTCGGGACGCAATGAACGCGATCCGGCGGGCAACTTGCACACGAGTTTCCAGCTCGATGCCGACGGCGAAACCGTTGCTTTGGTAAATCCAGACGGCGTGACCGTTGCTTCGACGTTGAACGCTCCGCCGCGACCGCAATTGGCGAACATTTCCTTCGGCCTGAGCGGCCGCGCGGTTTCGGTGGACGTTCTCAAGGATGATGCGCCGCTGCGTGCCTTGGTGCCCGGGGACGATTCGATAGGCCTAGATTGGATTCAGCCAGGATTCGACGACGCCGGTTGGTTATGGGGTCGGAGTCCGGTTGGATTCGAGGATACGCCCGAAAACTACGCTGCCCTCATCCAGACGGACGTGGGGCCATTGATGCGCGGCCGCAGCACGACGTGCTGGGTCCGCCAGTCGTTTGAGGTCGCGGATCCGTCGGCCCTGTCGGATTGGCAACTGCGCGTTCAATACGACGACGGATTCGTGGCTTGGCTGAATGGCGAACTTGTCGCCACTCGCAACGCGCCGGCCGCGCCGACGTGGAATTCCGCAGCGACGCAGAATCATCCCGACAACGAAGCATTGATCGCGGACGAAATCCCGCTGCCGGCCAGTGTCATCCGTCCGGGCTTAAACACGCTGGCTGTCCAGGGACTCAACGTGTCGCTGTCCAGTAGCGACTTTCTGTTGCGCGCCGCGGTCGTGGCCCGGCCGTCGTCGGCAGGTGATGTGACGGCCGGCTATTTGACCACGCCGACTCCGGGCCGACCGAACACGGGTGGGGTGGGTTCGCTCGGGCCGCTAATCGAGGATTGGAAACACGTTCCCGGCGTTCCCAGCGTGGCCGATTCGCTGGTGATCACGGCGCGGGTGCAGAAAGCGTTCGCGGCGGTTGCTTCGGTGACGGTGACGTATGCGGTCCAGTTTGGTTCCGAGGTTACGGCGGCGATGTCGGACGATGGGACTCATGGCGACGGCCCCGCGGGTGACGGAGTGTTCGGCGCGATCATTCCCGCGGGAACGGCCCAGGCGGGCCAGATGATTCGATACTTCATCACGGCCGCGGATACAGCGGGAGCCATTTCCCGGCACCCGTTGTATTTGGACGCCTTTGGTTCAGAGCGCTATCACGGAACCGTCATCGCGGATCCGACGGTCACCAGCAAACTCCCCATGGTGCAGTTGTTCGTTGCGCCAGCCGAGCGTTCGAAGATCGACGGGGAAAATGGTGGCCGAGGCGTGGTCTTCTTCGATGGGGAACTTTACGACAACGTGCTGCTCGAAGTCCGCGGCAATACGACGGCCGGCTGCAACAAGAAGTCCCATCGCGTCGAGTTTCCTCGGGATCACCAGTTCCGGCACTGGGGACCCGGCGGACGAATCCGGAAAACGTCGTTCATGGCCGATTACGCGGACCCGTCGTATTTGCGCCAGCACCTCTCTTTTTGGCTCGCCACAAAAGCCGGACTGCACGCGCCGTTTTACGACCCGGTTCGACTCCAGATGAACGGGCAGTTCTATCAACTCGCTTTTCATTCCGATGTCATGGGAGAAGAACAGCTCAAGCGATTTGGCCTCGATCCGGATGGCGCGCTTTACAAGGCCTGTGGCGTGGTAATTCCGGATGGCAGCAGTACGGGGGGATTCCAGAAACGAACGCGCCTTTTTGAAGGTACTCAGGACTATGTGGCTTTTGCCAATGCGCTGCGTCCAGGACTGGGAATCAACCAGCGACGGACGAATCTATTCGATCAAGTCGATCTACCGCACGTGATCAATTACATGGCGGTCGCCCGCATCGTGCAGGAGGAAGATGACGTTTGGGCCAATATGACCCTCTACCGAGACACCGAGGGCGACCGGGAATGGCGGATCATTCCCTTCGATATGAATCTCTCGTGGGGGCAGATCTACGGCAGCGGCACGGTTCAGGCGACGGTGGATTCTTTCAAAAGCAATCCGCTCTATGGCAACTCGCGGTGCGTGCAGGCGGGCGGTCCATTCGATGCGTACAACCGGTTTTACGATGCGATCATTCAAGTGCCCGAGACGCGGCAAATGCTGTTGCGACGGATGCGAACCTTGATCGATCGATTTCTGCAGCCGCCGGGCACGCCAACCGACCAGTTGGTTCTGGAGAAACACATCCAATCCTTGACCAATTCTATTTGGACCGAGGCGTTTTTGGATCGGCAGAAGTGGGGTTGGCCGGTCGGCTGTGGTCCGTATGGGTTTGGCGTGAACCTGTGGCTGACCAACGGCGTCAATGCGCTGCAGAACCAATTCATCGTCCCACGTCGGCGGCATCTGTTCGCCACCCACAGCATTACGAATGCGGCGAAGGTTTTAGGGTTGGGCAACTTGAACAAAGCGGGCATCCCGCTGGCGCAATCTCCCGATGCGGTGATTCAATTTGGCGAGATCGAGTATAATCCGGCGTCGCATCGTCAGGGCGAAGAATACATCCAGCTCATCAACGCGAACGACTTCGCGGTGGACGTATCGGATTGGCAAGTCTCCGGCGGCGTCGAATAC
>DLVS01000208.1 GCA_003445095.1 Verrucomicrobiales bacterium | reverse complement strand
CCCGGCCGACCGCGGGTTCGACACGTTCGGATTCAATCTTCGTCCTACCGCCTTCGATGCCGGCGGGTGTAGCTACCGGTTGAATGCTTACCTCCCCGACAATTACGTCAATGCCGGCCTGGCGGTGGACCCCATTTACAATATTGCGGGTAAGAAGGAGTCATGGGTGACTGAGCCGTCGCGTTTCATCGTGATTCACGAACTCGCTGCATATCCGTTTGATGACAACGGAACAATCAAGGTCACGCTCTGGCACGGCGCGGCTAACCCTGGCAAGTCGCTCAATGCGGCCCGGGGAATTCCGGGCAAAGCGGTTGCCCCGGTTCTCTTTGTGGATGGCCACAGTCAGCAATGTGATTTCACAGCGAACATCCTCAGGAATCCACAACGTGGACTTGAGCCCGGCAACGATTGGATGTGGTACAAACCCGTTCGGTAAGGCAAGACTGTCAATCGTTGCGAAAGTGGATGCCGCTGCTTTGGAGTGCGCCGGCAAAGCGCAGCGACGACGGCGCTTTGGCTGCCGGACGACCGTGGAATAATATGCCTTGCGAGATTTCGGTCTTCGGCGCTCTTCCAAAGCGGAGTCGCGCTCCGCTTGCCTCCACACTCCATAGATTTCGTGGCCCACAGGCTTTGAGATTCCGGCATCCAATTGCGCAACGATTGATAGGCGGCGCTGCCGGTTGTCAGAGAGGCGATTGGTGCCTCTTCTCATTGCATTAAACCGATCTTTTTGGCGAGCCGGATAAAATCGGGATCAGTGCGATCCCAACAGAGGTCGAAGAGCAGATTTTGGAGCCATGAATCATGTTGTCCGACGGCCTTCTCGAGATATTCATAAGCAGTCGGCCATTCCTTAAGCCGCGCATAAAGACTGGCAATTTCATAGGCTCGCTCAGGGCGCCTGGCGAGAGTGTCGTCGAGCTTAAAGCGCCAGTATCCCTTAGCTCCTCGCTGCCTAAACGCCTCGCGAAGTCCTTCGTGATAATTCTTTCTAGGAGCAACCCCGCCGTTTTCCACGAGATCTAGTTGTTCGAGCGTATCGACCGCTTTCTCGAATTCGCCCATTTCCTCGTACGTGCGAGCCTTCCAGGTCAGGCCGTTCGGATGGTACGGTTGAGCGGTGAGAGACGCCTCATATAACCTCAGAGCTTCCACGAGATTGCTCCGCATCAAAAACGTGTGTCCGAGATGGTCTCGTAAGGTGGGCTCCACTGGATAGATGCGTAGAGCCGCCGTGTACTCTTGAAACGCCCCTTGAGCGTCGCCTGTGTTTTGCAGAAAGAAACCATACGCGCCGTGCGCCCAAGCCTCGGCATAACGGCACGCGGCCGGTAATTGCGTCGCGCGTTTAGCCTCCGCCAATGCCTCCTGGTAACGGCCGTCGCTCCATTTGATAAAAGCAGCCATCTGCACCGCCTCAGCCGATTCGGGGGCCAGTCTCATCAGCGCGTCGGTGGTTGCTCGCAGGTCCGCCATGTGGGCCTCGTCGAGTAAATGAATGTCGGCCGAAGCGAGACCGTAATACGCAGGCACAAACGTCGGATCGAGTTGAATCGCCTTGCGAAAACATTCCTCAGCGTAACGACACCGTTCCGGCCGTTCTTGCAGGATCGCATTGTAGCCTTCTTCCACCCATCGGTTCACCTCTGGATTGGAGGATTCGACATAATCGCTACCGTGTCCTTGCCACAGGCGAGGAATCATGAGGAGCGCCAGCGTGATCAGCATCGTGGCGAGACCAACCCTAGTGCCGATCGACCACCATCTGTGCCGCGCACGCTGCCGCTTCACCGACTTCCCCCCAGCCAGCAGACTCAGGTCCTGGCTCAACGCATCGGCGGTTGGATAGCGTTGCTGAGGGTCGGCATGGCATGCCTTCGTGAGGACCTCGTTGAACTCGAGCAATTGGTCAAAGTCAGCTCGGCCGCGCCAGTCGCCCGGGATTTCAGGAAAGTCGAGTCGGTCTTTTCCCGTAACGCATTCGTAGAGCACTTTGCCGAGGCTGTAGAAGTCGGCTGGCGGCGTCCCAGGGCCCTCGGGCGGGATGTAACCATCGGTGCCCACAAACGAGCGCGTGGCATCGACGCTCGTCACCAAGCCAATGTCCGCCAGCTTGGGCACGCCCTTCACGAAGATGATGTTCGAGGGTTTGATGTCACGATGGACAAGTCCGTGATTGTGCAAGTGTTCCAGGGCACGCGTGAGCGAAAGAGCAATCTGCACGCACTCCGCGACGGGCAGAGCGCCGCGACTGCGGAGGTCGTGCTTTAGCGTTCTCGGAAAGTAATCGGTAATCGGTGCGTTAGCCTTCCGCAAAGTGCCGCGACCGTCGTTGGACTCCGGTTTCTCCGTCGGACCCCTGATCACTGACGACTGATCACCGGCCACTGGATCGGCCAACTCCATGATGTAATAGAAAAATCCGTCGGTGTCGTTCCGGCCGACATGGAAAATGTCCACCTGGCTTTCGCGCGCATGGGAGATCGGTTCAAAATTCTTAATGCCCTCGAATTCGCGTTCATATGGCCGGTCCTGATCAAAGGAGCTGCGGCGGACGATCTTCACCGCGCGGAGCGACCCCGTGGCACTGCGGGCCAGCCAGACCTCACCGTAACTACCTCGGCCAATTGAATGGAGAAGTTGGTGATCCGGAATCGACGGTGGGGGAGGGGCATCCGCGGGGAGCCCGACGTCCTTGGAGTCGGCGGATGCACTTAGATCCGACATGGACGAGTGCGACTCCTGACTGCTCATACCGGATGCGCGGAGTTAGACACAATTCCCGCAATGACGAGACGAAAATATTCGACGCGTCCCTGCGAAGGCCAGCCCGGAGCTGCGTTCAGGCCGGGTACGACGCAGCGCGCCGTCCCTACCGTGTGGGGTGGTTCGTGGAGAGCGCCGATTCCCAAAACCCGGACAGTCTTGTTGACCATGAACCTGGTGGGGCGGTTGCGCTGCGACGGCCCCGCGGTCGAGGCGCAGCCTGCCCCTACCGAACCAACGTTCTTCCAACAATTTTTGCCTCCGCTGTAAGAATGGGCGCGGGCTGGGGAACTTATCTGTAGCACCCGTCCGAGTGGGCAGCGGTGCGGGAACATTATGAACAACAGAACAAAACAACTGTTTGCCAGTTCTTGCGCTCTGGGACTTTGTGCCGCGATGGCCGCGCACGCGGCAGACCCGGTAATCGACAATATCAGCCTAGTTCCACGATTGACCATTACGAGCGACCTGGCCACGGCCAATACAGTTCAATACAGCACCGATCTCAACCAGGCGAGCTGGGTGGTCTTAACCAACCTCACTGTGACGCAAACGCCCTTTTGGTTCGTCGATGCCAGCGCATCGCCGTCACCGCTGCGGCTTTATCGCGTGGTGGCATCCCCCTTACCAAACGGGATGACTCTGATTCCCGCCGGGCCATTCATCATGGGCGACAGTCTCGACCACGACCCGACCGCTCGGCCCACCCACACCGTCACGGTGAGTGCCTTCTATATGGACACGAAGCTGGTCACATACGCGCTTTGGCAACAAGTCTATCAGTGGGCCACCAACCACGGGTACGCGTTCGACAATCCTGGATTGGGAAAGGCAGACAACCACCCGGTGCACACGGTGAACTGGTACGACGTGGTGAAATGGTGCAACGCTCGGTCGGAAAGCGAGGGGATCACGCCTTGCTATTTCACCAGCGCTGCCCAGACGAACATTTATCGCACCGGCCGAATCAACCTCGGCAACGCTTTCGTGAACTGGAACGCCAACGGCTATCGTCTGCCGACGGAAGCCGAATGGGAGAAGGCGGCGCGGGGTGGGGTCAGCGGCCATCGCTTCCCGTGGTCAGATACGGACAACATCAATCAAAGCCGAGCGAACTATTTCTCCGATACTGGGAAATATTCCTATGACCAAAGTGCTACCGGTGGCTACGAGCACGATTTCGATGATAGTGTTGAGCCTTACACCAGTCCGGTGGGTTACTTCGCTCCCAATGGCTACGGGCTGTACGATGCAGCAGGAAATCTGCACAAGTGGTGCTGGGATTCATATTCCACGTACAGCAGCGCGGCTCAGGTTGATCCGCGGAGTCCGTCAACGGGCTCGGACCGAGTGGCACGGGGAGGTAGCTGGTACTACAATGAGGCGGACGGATGCCGGGTGGCCGCGCGTTTTCACGGCTCTGCGGATGGCCGTGGCGATGGCCTTGGATTCCGTTGTGTAAGGTCATCCACACAGTGAGTTGGAACCAGGCCGAGGAGTTTCAAATGAAGACCCAATACGCAAAACCGTCGATTACGTAGCTTATTGCATCAGCCCGATCTTCCTGGCGAATTTTTGGAAGCGCTCGTCGGTGTGCTTCCAACAGAGATCGACCATTAATCCTCCCGCAAAAGGGTTTTGTTCGAAAGCTCTTTCAAGATGGTCGTATGCGCGATCCCACTCTCCAAGGCGGGCATAGAGCGTGGCGATGTAGTAAAGATTGGGCGATGTTTCTTTGTGAGCCTCTTCGAGTTTCTTGCGCCAGTAACTTTCAGTTCCGCCTCGCTGAAGCGCGCTGCGCAGCGTGTCGTAAAACCTCTTCGTTTTCACTGGATCTTCCCCAGCCAATCGGTCGCTCTTCTCGTATTCTTCGGTGGCTTCGTCGAACCGTCCCATTTCTTCCAAGGTCCGCGCTTTCCACCAATGCCCGCCGATGTGGGTCGGCGTTTGGTCAATCGAAGCTTGATAATAATTCAAAGCCTCCACGAGATTACTCCGCATGTAATAGGTATGACCGAAATGGTCGAGGATGATTGGATCGATTCCGTTGATGATTGTTTTGGCTTGGCGGTATTGTTCCAGGGCGCCCTGGGCGTCACCCACGTTTTGCAAGAAGTATCCATATCCGCCGTGCGCCCAGGCATGACCTTCCTTGCAGGCGGGGCGTTTTTCCGTGGCCCGTTTCATGTCAGCGAGGCCTTGCCGAAATTGACCCTCATTCCATTCAATATAGGCTACCAGTTGCCAGGTCTCGGCGGAGTCTGGAGCAATTTCTTCCAGTTTTTTCGCGATTTCCCGGAGTTTCGTTCCATCGCCCAAATAAACTGCTCCGAGTCCGTAAAGTGCCGGAACAAAAGTCGGTTCTATTTGATGCGCTTTCTGAAATTGCTGCTCCGCGTATTGTGTCCGTTGTGGTATTCCTTCACGCCACGCAACAAATCCCTGCTCGACCAGTGCGTTGACTTCCGGCTCGGAGGACTGGTCGTATCCGTCGGAACTCCCGCGCGGGAAACGGAGCGCCACAATCGTAAGTAACATTAGGATGACGGCGGCGACGCCCACTCTTTTTCCCACCTTCCAATTCTTCTGGCGGTCACGCTTCTTTTTTACCGAGTTACCGCTTTGTAGGAGCTCCAGGTCGGCGCGCAGTTGTTCGGCGGACGGATAGCGCTGCCTTGGGTCGGTGTCGCACGCGCGGGTAAGGACTTCGTTGAACTCAAGCAACTGCTTGAAATCCCAGTGAGTGCGCCAATCGGTGGGTAGTTCCGGGAAATCGAGCCGGTCTTTGCCGGTAACGCATTCGTAGAGCACTTTGCCGAGGCTGTAGAAGTCGGCTTGCGGACTCCCGGGCCCTTCGGGCGGGATGTAACCATCAGTGCCCACAAACGAGCGGGTAGCATCGACGCTCGTCACCAAGCCAATATCGGCCAGCTTGGGCACGCCGTTCACAAAGATGATGTTCGAGGGTTTGATGTCACGGTGGACAAGTCCGTGACTGTGCAGGTGCTCCAGGGCGCGAGTGAGCGAGAGGGCGATTTGGACGCACTCCGCGACGGGCAGAGCGCCGCGACTGCGGAGGTCGTGCTTTAACGTTCTAGGAAAGTAATCGGTAATCGGTGCGTCAGCCTTCCGCAAAGTGCCGCGACCGTCGTTGGACTCCGGTTTCTCCGTCGGACCCCTGATCACTGACGACTGATCACCGGCCACTGGATCGGCCAACTCCATGATGTAATAGAAAAATCCGTCGGTGTCGTTCCGGCCGACATGGAAAATGTCCACCTGGCTTTCGCGCGCATGGGAGATCGGCTCAAAATTCTTAATCCCCTCGAATTCGCGTTCATATGGCCGGTCCTGATCAAAGGAGCTGCGGCGGACGATCTTCACCGCGCGGAGCGACCCTGTGGCACTGCGGGCCAGCCAGACCTCACCGTAACTACCTCGGCCAATTGAATGGAGAAGTTGGTGGTCGGGAATTGGTGGCGGTGACTGGGAGGCAGGAGCAGGCGGAATCGAGTCTCCCAGTTGAAACGCACCGAAACCGGACGGGGACGGGTCGGACCGAGGGCTGCTCATAGCCGTGTGTTTGCAAGTACGCTAATTGTCGGCTCCGGGAAAGCAGGAACTCTAAGCGAACAAGTCTTGTCTCGCGATTCAGGGCCAGAGCTCTAGAGCGCCTAACCATGGATCACCGTACCAATCACGCTCGCCGTGGGTTTGTAAGAAACTGTCTCGCCTTGGGAATCCACTAGTAACGGCCAGACAAAGCGGGCCGATAAAAGTCAATAACATGAAACTTCCTCTTACCGATTCACGGGCTCTGCCCGAAAGCCTCACTGGTGCAGTGTCAGCATGCAGCACATCAACCTGTCTCGACACAGTATTCCGCTCCCGCCGGCCGCTCGGCCGACTCGTTATCATTTTAACTATTGCTCTAGTCGTTGGCTCAGCCCGAGCAGATGTGGTTATCGATTGGAACGTGGCGATGGCCGACTATGCGGCTCCGCGTTCCCCTGTTCCTCTGGCGCCATTCGTCGAGACGCGGGTCTACGCGATGGCCCACCTGGCGATGGCCAAAGCGATCCGCTCGGCGATTGGCCGGCCTCGTCACTCCGCGAATCCGGAGGCCGCCGGCGCGCAAGCGGCCCATGATGTGTTGGTCCACGAATTCATCGACGGCACCGCGGACTTCGACACTTTGTTGGCAAATGAGTTAGCGGCGATCCCGCCAGGACCGGCAAAGATCCGGGGCATCAACCTTGGCCAGGCCGCCGCGGCTGAAATGCTCGCCGCCCGCGCCGATGACGGCTCCGCAAACCCGACGGGACCGTACTTTCCGGGGTCCAACCCGGGCGACTACCAGCCCACTCCGCCGTTTGATGGTCCCCCTTTCAATGGGTTCGTGGACGCCGTAAATTGGGGCAATGTCACGCCGTTTGTGCTCCGGAGTGGAAGCCAGTTCCGCGCTCCTCCGCCTTATGGGGTCGGGGACCTTGAATACACGTTCGACCTCAATGAGATCAAAGGTCTCGGGTCCGTTCACAGTGTGGAACGGACTGACGACCAAACTCAGTTGGCGATCTTCTGGTATGAGAGTGGCGGCCTTGGCTGGAACAGAATCGCGCGCATGCTGGTGGCCGAACATCCACGGGACCTGTACTCCAATGCTCGATTGTTCGGCGCGATGAACGCCGCGATGGCCGACGGCTACATTGCCTCGATTGAGTCGAAGTTCGCGTACAACTTCTGGCGGCCCATCACGGCGATCCGGCATGCCGATATTGACGGCAACGATTTGACCGAGGCCGATCCCAGCTGGGAACCTCTGTTGCTCACACCGCCGGTTCCTGACTATCCGTCAGCGCATGCGACGGTTGGAGCCGCGGCCGCGACCGTGCTGATTGCGACTTTTGGGGACCGCCAGTCCTTCACGTTAACCAGTACGATGTCGATCCCGTTTCCTACGGTTGGTCCGCGGTCGTTTGAGCGGATTTCGGATGCCGCCAAGGAGAATGCCTTCTCGCGAATGTTGGTTGGCATTCACTTTCGGCGGGCATGCTTGGTGGGCTACCAACAAGGGGTTAAAGTAGGCAACCAGGTAATTAGGAAGTTTAAACCAGTTGGATCCCTCGCGGTTTTAGATAGCTCGTCCCCGGATTCCGACGACGCGGACGATGGCGGCAAGTGAACGCTTCGCGGCCAAAATCGATGGGTGTCCCGTCCCTCACCTTCCCCGGCTCTGCCGTTGCCTCGGTTACCGTCTGCAATCTCGAGGAAACGTCGTCAGGCCCGGCGAGCTACTCGGGTCGCGTTCTCAGGCGGAAAAATCCCGATCGTTGAAAGGTGAATGGAAGGGTCAGCGTGCTGTGCTCAGGTCCAATCTCGGGAGGGTATTCGAGAGCCTGCCAGTCGAAGAGATCGCGGGAATGTTCGACCACGAAGAAGTCGCCCGTGGCGTTCCAATGCAATTGCACTTCGCCGTTGGACAAAAACCGCAAGGACAACGGGGGCGGAAGCACTTGGAACGAGGCAGTGGTGGTCGCGTTGCCATAAGGCGTGACCACCGTGATCGGCCCAGAGCGCGCTCCAGGCGGGACTTCTGCGGAGAGCCTAAGGTCGAGGTTGTTGGCCGGCGCGTTGCTGAAGCTGTGGGCGGCCACTCCGCCGAAAAGGACGCCCGTCGCCCCGGTAAAGTTGGTTCCCGTAAGCGTGATGCGGGCGCCGGGAATTCCGCTTGCGGGCGAAATTTCGACGCCGGCAAAGCCGGGCGGCGGGGTGGGATACCAACTCAGGTTGAAGGGACCAGAAGTGTCTCCCGGAGAGCCGTTCTTCGCGATTACGGTTATGAAGTAATTCGTGGCAGACGCCTGAAACGAGACGCGGCTGCTCCGGTTGCTCCCATAATTGTCGCCCTTGGCGATGGTCACCAAATTGTCCACCGCCGTTCCTGTGCAGATCGCCAGGTAGGTATCGAAGGATGCGCCAGCCAGATCAAACGTGTACCAGGCTTCGGACTCCGGCGCCGTCCAACGGTACCAGACGGTTCCAGGATTGCCGCCTTCGTCGTAAAAACGTTCCTGAAGTTTCTCTCCGGGTTCTAAACGGGTGTAGCGGGTCGTGCCGCCAATCCGGCCAGACCCGCCGCTGAGAACTTGACCGTCGCTGAAATCGTCGTTGAGGACTGGAAAGCGAAATCCCCAGGTGTAGTCGTCATCGGGTGAACCTTCCCGCTGTCGATTGAAATTCCCGTCGAGCTGCTGGCCGGACTGGTCCAGCGCCGTGCCCAGAATACGAACGACGTAATTCGTCGAGCGGTCCAGCAGAACCCTGGGTCTGAAAAGGAACGAATCCGAATCGCTGGACCATTCGAATTCTCCGGACAGTGCTGGTGAGGTGGAAAAGGCCGCTTCGACCGAATCCCGGTTCATGGGGCGGCTGAAGGCAACCTGGATGGCTGAGTTCGGCCGAGTCCGTTGCCCGGCGGGCAGGGAAGTCACCACGATTGCCTTGGAATCTTCCGCCGAGAGCGACTGCATCGCGCGGCCTACGTTCAGCCGGCCGCCGGTAATCATTTTGCCGCGAAACGCTGCCGGTTGATCGACTGATCCGAGAAGCGCGGCCTTGAGTTGGTTTAACGTCAAGTCGGGACGGGCGGCGAGCAGCAACGCGGCGGCTCCGGAAACCAAAGGGCAGGAGTAGGAGGTGCCGGAAGCGGTTCGATAACCCCCGCCGGGTTCAGTGGATATGATGTTCGCGCCCGGAGCGGCGAGGTGGACGGTGCCCCGCCCGAAGTTCGAAGTCGTAGGCTGGTCCGACTCATCTGAATACGCGACTCGAATCAGTGCGGGAATGCTTGGTAGCGACCAGTAGATGTCATAGAGGTCAACATCCTGGGAGTTCATCCAAACCGATTCCACGATCAGCACCCCCTCGCGACTCAGTTCGGCGATGGCCTCCTGTACAGCGATGCTGTAAGCGGTCAGCGCGACACTATTGCTGATGACTCGAACATTGACCCCCCGGCGCTTCATTCCGAGCACATAGTCCCAAGCCACCAATTCTGTGCTGGCCTCCCATTGAAGCGCGGTCTGAGGATCTGCGGTGAGATCCGAATCAATGACATCCAGAGCCATGATCTGTGTCGTCCAGTTAATCCCAGTTACGCCTAGATTGTTGTGACCGACGGCTCCAATGACGCCCGCGACAAAGGTTCCATGATAGATCGTTGAGCCGTCGCGTTTGAATCCGTGATCCATTGGATTGCCAGAACCCGTCACTGCGTCGATTCCATGGAGATCGTCCACATAGCCGTTGTTATCGTCATCAATGCGATTGGTTGCCTTATCGTTCCCCGCTGCGTCCAGCCCGCTCTCGCCAGGATTGCGCCACATATTCGGCGCCAGGTCAGGATGGGTGTAATCCACCCCGGTATCGAAAACGGCGACGACCACATTGGTGCTTCCCGTGGTCGTGGCCCAGGCGTTGGTCGCTCCGATTTTTCGTAGGTTCCATTGCCGACCGAACATCGGATCATCGGGAATGATGGGCGGTTCCTCTCCGGCCGGCGCCAGACGGCGGTCATCGCTTACCACCTCCACCGGCGGACGCAGCAGCGGAACTTTACGATTGGGCTCGGCGAGGAGCACCGAGTCCAATTTTTCGTAATGCGCGACCCCTTCGGCAACGGTTAAGCCTCCGGGCAACCGGATCCATTGCCAGCCGAGGAAGG
>DLVS01000829.1 GCA_003445095.1 Verrucomicrobiales bacterium | reverse complement strand
CGAGCGGCCGCACCGCCAATTTGTGTCCTCGTCCGGCGGCTTGCCCGACCCTCAATGGGCCAGCAGGGCCGGCGAGCTCGGTTCCGGCGGCCACGGATTGTTTGAGAACCACGACGTCATCATCGGGATGCAACTGGATGGCAAGTTGGCTCAAAGGAAGCACGTCCCAAGGATAGCGAGCCATTGGCCTTCAGGAAACAAGGGACGTCGGTCGCAGGCTTCCAAAAATCGCCCGCTCCGGAGTGCATCGGCGTCCAACCGTGTGAAGTGGATTGGGTCTGCGGATTTCGTAGGAGGCAACGAGACGAGAACCCAACTGTCACTCCCAGCGCGAGTCCAACCACCCCGGAAGGAAAGGTCAGAGTCTCGTCACCTCGCTTCCTCGGGTTCATCGATTGCCGATCCGACGTTCACCTCCGCAGTCCAGATTATCGGCTTTTCTCGCCTGTGCCTTGACCCCGAACGGGTTCCGAGCAACGCTTCGCCGGCATTCCCCCAAATTTCCGCATGGCTGCTCCGAGATTCTCCCGCTGTATGTGGAATTTGCTGTTGCTTGCGGCCGCTGTCGGAACGGCTCACGCGAGCGAACTCGACCACCAGTTGCCGGATCTGGCGGTACTCGATATCCCGTCGCTCGGCGGCCTGGGCGCCCGAGGTTTCTTCGTCGCCGGCATGGTGCTTTGCATCCTGGGCTGTCTCTACGGGATCTGGCACTACCGGTGCATCCGCGCCTTGCCCACTCACTCGGCGATGAGCGAAGTCGCCGATCTCATTTGGGAGACCTGCAAAACCTATCTGAGCCGCCAAGGCCGCTTCCTCTTGGTGCTTTGGGCATTGGTTGCCGCGGTAATCCTTTATTACTTCTTGGTCCTTCGGAACCGCTCGTCCGGTGAGACGCTGATGATCCTCCTCTCATCCGCGATCGGAGTTTTGGGCAGCTACGGCGTCGCCTGGTTTGGGATGCGCATCAACACCGTCGCCAATGCGCGCACGTCGTTCGCCTCATTGCAGGGCAACCCGCTCGTCACCCTGCAGATTCCAATCCGCTCAGGAATGGCCATCGGCGTTCTCCTGGTATGCATCGAGTTGTTTCTGATGCTCCTGATCTTGGTATCACTGCCGACTGCCTCGCAAATGCCCTGCTTCGTCGGATTTGCGATCGGAGAATCGCTCGGCGCCTGCGCCTTACGAATCGGTGGTGGCATTTTCACCAAGATCGCGGATATCGGGGCCGACCTGATGAAGATCGCCTTCAATCTGCCGGAGGATGATCCGAAAAACCCAGGAGTGATTGCCGACTGTACCGGAGACAACGCGGGTGATTCGGTTGGGCCCACAGCCGACGCGTTCGAAACCTACGGCGTGACTACGGTCGCACTCCTGGCGTTCCTGGCGATCGCTTTGAATTCCTCGGCGGCGGTCGGTGGCGTGCTGATGGTGTGGTTATTTGCCGTTAGTATCCTAATGGTCGGCTGCGCGGTCGCCGCCTATGAGCTAAACAACTGGGCGAGCTGGATGTTGTTTGATGGCAAAGGGGATTTCGATTTTGAACGACCCTTGACCAATCTGATGCGCCTGTCGTGCGGTCTGAGCATTGTGGCGACTTTCGCCATCAGTTGGGTCTTATTGGGAGGGTTCAAAGACGCTGCCGGACAACCTCAGCCCAACCTATGGTGGCTCCTGGCGGCAATCATTTCCTGCGGGACGAGCGCTGGTGCGTTGATTCCGGAATTGACCAAAGTTTTCACCAGTACGGGATCGCGTCACGTTTCTGAAATCGTGACCAGTTCGCGCCACGGTGGCGCGTCGTTGAACGTCCTGAGCGGATTTGTGGCGGGCAACTTTAGTGCGTTTTGGAAGGGGCTGGCGATTATCGGATTGATGGGAATCAGTTATTTCCTTTCCCAACACGACGCAGTGCGGGCTTTGTTACCGGCCGAGTTTGCCTTCGCGACACCGATTTTCGCCTTCGGTCTCGTGGCCTTTGGCTTCCTCGCGATGGCCCCCGTAACGATCGCGGTGGACTCCTTCGGTCCCGTCACGGACAACGCGCAGTCGGTGTACGAATTGAGTCGGATTGAATCCCGCCCCGGAATCGCGAAAGAGATCGAACGCGATTTCCATTTCACGCCCGATTTCGAGACGGCCAAACACCAACTGGAAAAAGCGGACGGCGCCGGCAACACGTTCAAGGCGACCGCCAAGCCGGTTTTGATTGGAACCGCTGTGGTGGGTGCCACGACGATGGTGTTCGGCATCATCATGCTGTTGGAACAGCGAGCCGGCGGGGCGGTCGCGGCTCTTAGCCTGGTTCATCCTCCGGTCCTCTTGGGGCTGCTCATGGGAGGAGCGGTCGTCTATTGGTTTACCGGTGCCAGCACTCAGGCCGTAGTCACCGGGGCCTATCGCGCGGTGGTGTTTATCAAGGAGCATTTGGATTTCGACGCCGCCCAAGCCGGGGTCGACGATTCCAAACGGGTGGTGGATATCTGCACGCTTTACGCGCAACGCGGGATGCTGAACATATTTGGAGTTCTTTTTTCCCTGGCCCTGGCGCTCCCCTTCTTTGATCCCCATTTCTTTATCGGCTTTTTGATCGCGCTGGCCTTCTTTGGGCTCTACCAGGCACTCTTCATGGCGAACGCCGGAGGAGCGTGGGACAACGCCAAAAAGATCGTCGAAGTGGATCTGCGCGCCAAGGGAACACCACTTCACGCGGCGACGGTCGTGGGAGATACCGTGGGTGATCCGTTCAAGGATACCAGCAGCGTTTCGCTCAACCCCGTGATCAAGTTCATGACGTTGTTCGGGCTGCTCGCCGTAGAAATTGCGATCCATCTTCCGGACACCGCCCTGAAGCCGGCGATTGGCGCCGCACTCTTGGCGGTCGCGCTCGTCTTTGTGCACCGGTCCTTTTACTCGATGCGCATTCCCAACGGTGATGCGTTCGGGAAGTGAACGGCCGGGACGCCGCCGACCACCAAAAGTCGGCCGAGCCCAAGTTTCGAAACCGCTAATCTCCACTAAATGGCGCAAAGCCAAATCACTGGGAATGAGGTAAGGAACTTTGCTTCAAGGTCTTGTTCCCATAATCTTCTCTCAGCAGCGAAGATCAGCGTTGATTAGCGGTTCAATGCTGGAGTGCCGACTTAATACTCCAACTCGATTTTTCCCTCCACTCGACGAAGCGTTCGGATGGTCGGTTCACCCTCAAGCTGAAAGAACTCTTGGTCGCCCCCCGGGATAGCGGTGATGCGGCGGGTATTGGCGTTGAGTGAATAAGCGGGATGCTCGTGAAACGGACCCGCCAAATTTGCTGACGATTTGAGACGCGGCCCCGGAATGACGGTGGCCTGAGACAGCTCACCCGCCAGCCAGTGGGAATACGCGGCGACCCTCGTTGCCAACCAAACGGTTCCCGGTGACGTCTCGGCGGTCGGATCGGGCAACCAGACACCCGGGCTTTGCTCTTCCAAAAGGCCCCGACGATCAAATATCGCGGCGAAAAATGGAGTTTTCTCCTCCGGCCGAATCTTGAAGGCGCCTTGGACCGAAGACATCACGCCCGCCAGTTTCCAGCGGCCATCCGTATCGCGCAGAAAAACGCCGCCGCCGGAATCCCCGCTCGAGACGGTGGCTTCATCATCGCCGGCGTCATTGGAAAACACCGCGGCGAGATGTTCTCCGGGGTTCTCCTCGGAAGGACTTACGACCATCTCGATCACGTTCGTGCCCCAGCGCAATTGGTTGTCGGGGACATTCCAACGCCAACCCTGCACTCGTTGACCTTCGGGCGCCATGATCGCCCCACCGCGGGGTCCGCCCCGACCGTACAAAACAACGGTAGCCCCGACTTCGTTGGTTCCCGCATAAGACTCGGCCCAACTCGGGAAATGGCCGGACACCCGCAAAAGCCGGAGGTCTGTACCGGCTCGATCGACCGCCGCCACGATCGGAAAAGAAAGGCCACCCCAGGTGATCGAAAGGTTGGCGGCCCAGCCTAAGTGCGCCGCGGTGAGGACTTCAGCGGGGCCCACAATCGTCCCAGAGCCGAATGGTCCAGTCTGAAATTCCCAACCGCTGCGGGCTAGTTCGCCTTCCGGCGCCGTTGTATGGGCCGAAGGATCCCCGGTGCCGAACAAAATGACACCCCACGCCGCGAAAGGACTCTCCAGGAGAACCAGCAGCAGCAGGAGGAATCGAAGGCACTTCATCACGACTCTCGACGGTACTGACCCGCGGCATTCGGGCAAGGCGGAGCTTGGCCGCGGCGTCCGTCCCGGGACCGCGGCTATGGGCCTGGCCCTAGCCGCAGCGCTCCACGGACAATGGCGTGAGTAAATCGTTTGACGCGATGCTCCCGCCTTGGCAGCTGCGGCTGGTCTTCGCCCCAGCGGCGATCGTTCCAGCCTGGGCCAATTATCAGGTCTTCGTCGAACCAAAGGGGCTTTTGGAATTCCCCTGGGCGTCTGGCCCTTCCATCCTGGTCCGGTGAACGA
>DLVS01000651.1 GCA_003445095.1 Verrucomicrobiales bacterium | reverse complement strand
CATCAGCTACAGCCACGATTCGGACGAACATCGCGAACGGGTGTTGGCTCTGTCCGATCGATTGCGGGCCGATGGCATCAAGGCGGTGATCGATCAATACGAGAATGGCGTCCCGGCGGAAGGCTGGCCCCGCTGGATGCTGGATCAGCTTGAGGCCGCCGACTTCATTCTGGTTATTTGCACGGAGACCTACTACCGACGATTCCGCGGCCGGGAAGGGCCTGGAAAAGGTCGCGGTGTCGATTGGGAGGGCGCCCTCATCACTCAGGAGATGTACCTTAACCGCAGCCGGACCTTGAAGTTCGTGCCGGTCGTGTTCGCTCCCGCGGACGAGAACTTCATCCCGGAGCCATTGCGCGGCTACACCTCCTATCGCCTTACTTCCGAGGACGAATATCAGAAGCTCTACGATTTTCTTTTGGATCAAGCGGGCGTGGAACCGCACCCGATCGGTGAACTGAAAATCAAGCCACGCCGCCAAGGGACCGTCTTGGTGTTCACTGAGCGCCCGGCTGCGGAAATTCGGCGTGCCTCGATACCTCCGCGGGAATTCACGGATGAACGAGTGCGTTCGGCCGCGGTGGCTCTGGATCAAGCGCGCGCGGAAAAGTCGCTCACGATGCGGACTTTGGTGGGAACTCTGGATCGGATGTTCGAGCGGGACACCTTCCGTCGCGAGCCTTCCGTGGGCTTGTGCACGACGCAGGAATGGCATTCCCGGCTCCACAGTGGGATGCAAACGTTGTTGCTGTTCGAGGCGTACGATTCGTTTGTTGAGGGTGAAGCTCGCTCGTCCTTACTACGCTACCGTGATCTGACCGCGGCGATTGCCCGATACTGTTTGAACATGGCGGCCTACTTGTTTCATCCGCCCGTCGGCCTCTCCGAGCTCAGGCCCCTAGTCGGAACCGTTGAGTTCATCAATCAAGTCCGAGAGAAGAAGAAGACGTTTGAGGGAGGAGTGGATCCAGCGACCTGTCGAGAGATCGATCCGCACTTGGGCGCCGCCATGAGCTTAATGAAGGGGCTCCATGATGAGTTCTGGGGCGACGCAGAATCCTCCCAAGCCAGGCCGTCGATTCAGGACCAATCGGTAGTCCCAATAGTGCCAACCCGTGAGTCTCGCGAGATTGCTCCTGAGTCGAGTCAGTCGTCCGGCCCAGGCCCGAACCGAGTTTTCATCAGTTATAGCGCCGATTCACCGGAACATATCCAGCGTGTCCAGGAGTTCGCCGCCCGTTTGCGTGCGGATGGCATCGACGTGCGTATCGACACCGATGTGGACCTCGACCCTCCGGAGGGCTGGGCTAGCTATAGCCAGACCCAAATCGAAGAGGCGACCTTTGTCATCAGCATCTGTACCGAGACCTACCGACGCCGTTTCGACGGGCGTGAGGAACCGGGGCGAGGGAAAGGAGTTACCTTCGAAGGGCGACTCATTCGGCAGGAGATCTTCGATTCGCAGGGCCGGACAAAGAAGTTCATCCCCGTCCTCTTGAATCCCGCGGACGAAGCACACATTCCCACGCTTCTCCGTGACCGAAGTCGATATCTCGTTACGGATGCGGTATCGAACGCTGCCCTTAACTATCAGTCGTTGCTGCGTCGGCTGCGATAGAACTCGTCATCGATCCGATGCGCCGCGCCTTCGTTTCTCACAGCACCGCCGATGATCGGTACGTCGCCGAAATGGAGTCGCTCCTGCGGGCGGCCGGGTTCGATGAGGTATTCAACGATGTCAGCTCGATTCGGCCCGATGAACAACTATGGCCGAAAATTCAGGAGGGAATCGCTGGGGCCGAGGCGCTCATCGTCGTCATCACGGCAGCTTCCAACAGTTCAACGTGGGTGACCCGCGAAGTCGAATTCGCGCGCGGTCTGGCGAAGAAGGTCATTCCCCTCTGGCTCGAAGACTGTCCTCTTCCCTCCACGTTTGCCGATCGCGACGTCATTGATTTCCGCCCGCGAGCCCGTGGGGAGCGCCGCGTTGATATCGACCGCATCGTCAAGTATGCGCCAGCCGAACTCATCGGGCGCGAAGACGAGACGAGGTTGTTGAAAGAGGCCTGGGGAAAAGTGCTCCGTACCGAAAAGAATCGCACGCGCGTCGTCACCTTCGTGGCCCTTGGCGGCGAAGGGAAAACCTCCCTCGTCGCCAAGTGGACCGCCGAATTCGCCGCGCAGGACTGGCCCGGTTGCGAAGCCGCCTTTGCGTGGAGCTTCTACAGTCAGGGCACGCGCGACCAGGTGGCCGCGAGTTCCGACCTGTTCCTCAAGGAAGCGCTGAACTTCTTTGCCGAAGGCGATCCGAAAGAAGCGGACATCAAAGCCTTCGCCGCCAGTCCCGCCGGCGCCTACGAAAAAGGCCAGCGCCTCGCCCGCATCGTCGGCCAGCGGCGTTGCCTCCTCATCCTCGACGGCCTTGAGCCGCTGCAATATCCGCCAACGTCGCCCACGCCCGGCCAGCTCAAGGACCAGGGCATCGCCGCGCTGCTCAGGGATTTGGCGACGAACAGCCACAGTTTGTGCATCATGACGACTCGCTATTCGCTGCCGGACTTGAAGGCATTCTGGCAAACCACGGCCAGGGAAGGGAAACTCTTGCGGTTGTCGAAAGAAGCCGGTGTGCATCTCCTGAAAACCCTTGGCGTCAAAGGAACGCAAAAAGAATTCGAGACCCTGGTCGAGGACCTGGAAGGCCACGCGCTCACACTGACTCTGCTGGGAAGTTACCTGCGGGATGCGCACGGCGGCGACATCCGCAAACGCGATCTCGTGAAGTTGGAGGAAGCCGACGCCGAGGAACAAGGCGGCCATGCCTTCCGCGTGATGGAAGCCTACGAGCGCGCCTTCGAGAATGAAGGCGACAAAGGCCAGCGTGCCCTCGCCATCCTGCGTCTGCTCGGCCTGTTTGACCGTCCCATAGCCGCCGATTGCTTCACCGCGCTGTTGAAACCGCCCGCCATCCCCGGCCTCACCGACCTGCTTGTCGGCGTCAGCGAGGCGCAACGCAACATCGCGATTAAGCGTTTGGAAGGTGCCAAGCTGCTCACGGTGAATCGCGACCCGTCGGGCGCGCTCGTCTCGCTCGATGCGCATCCATTGCTCCGAGAATACTTCGCGAAGCAAGTGAAGTGGGGGAGCGCGGGCGCCTGGCGCGCGGCGCACCAGCGGCTCTACGAACACCTCTGTGCGACGACGCAGGAAGGTGACCAGCCCACGCTTGAAGACCTCCAGCCGCTCTACCAAGCCGTGGCCCACGGCTGCGAGGCAGGGTTGCAGCAGGACGCTTGCGAATCTATATACCGCAACCGAATCACTCGGAGGGACGAAGCATATGCTATTCGCAAACTCGGTGCTTATAGTTCTGAGTTGGGCGCAATAGCTTGCTTTTTCGAGGTTCCTTGGAGTCGAATTTCACCAGTGCTGACAGCAAGCCAACAAGCTTGGCTGTTTAACCAGGCAGCCTTTCGCCTGAAAGCGCTGGGCCGAATAGCCGAGGCTATGGAGGGATTTCGACTAGGGTTAGAAAGATTCTTCGCGCTTGGGGAACTTTGCGAGATGTCTAGAATCGCCATGAATCTAAGCGGTTTGAAACTGACGTTCGGCGGCGTGGCCGATGCAGTTGACGAAGCAGATTTGGCAATTCGCTACGCCGACTTTGGCAGAGAGCCACTTTTGTGTTTGGCGGCACGAGAATCTTCTGGCGACGCCCTGCACCAAGCGGGCCGTCAAGCCAAGGCGGAGATGTGTTTCCGCGAGGCCGAGCAAATGCAGAAGGAGCGGCAGCCCCAATACACGGTGCTTTACTCGACCGGAGGCTTTTACTATTGCGACTTGCTTCTCGCCGCCCCCGAGCGAACCACTTGGCAACTCACACTACACTCATGCCCCGCCATTAATCACTCATCACTCTTAAATTCCTGCCGTGCCGTCTCCCAGCGTGCGGCGCAGGCGCTCAACATTGACGAAGAGAATCGATGGCTCCTCGACATCGCCCTCGACCACCTCACGCTGGGCCGTGCGGCGCTCTACCGGTCACTCATCGGCGAAGCCGATACGGCCGCCGCGGCGAAGTCCTGCCCGCGGGACGAAGACGGGGAGGAATCAAACGAACACGCGCTCCAAACCGCTCGCCGCGAAGTGGACGCCGCCGTGGCCGGCCTCCGCCGCGCCGGCCAGCAGCAATTTCTTCCTCTCGGCCTGCTCACCCGTGCCTGGCTGCGCTTTCTCACCGGCGTGCGCACCGGCCCCGAGAGCGCGCAGGAGGATTTGGAGGAAGCCTGGGAAATCGCCGAGCGCGGACCGATGCGGCTGTTCATGGCGGACATACACCTCCACCGCGCCCGGCTCTTCTTTCGTGAGGCGCCGTATCCATGGGAATCTCCGGCGGCTGATCTCGCGGCGGCCGAAAAACTCATCCACGCCTGCGGCTACCATCGCCGCGATGAAGAACTCGCGGATGCGAAAAGCGCCATTCTCGGCGGGTAGGGACATCACGCAGTTGGAGCCCGTCTGCGAGGGCGAGGATTTGGGTAGCGCACGCCTCCGATGTGCGGGTCTGGGCGTCCTCGCCCAGACCTTCGTTGAACCATCTTTTCCGCGACCGGCGCAACGAACTTAATGCGACGAATGGAGCGAAAGAGTTAAGTGAGTTGGACGAGGTTTTCGGCGAGGACGCCGAAAACGACACGCCAGAGGCGTATGCTCCCCATTTGCTTTTCTGGGTTCGGGTTTAGCGAGGATCGAACGCCGCCTCCGTTAGTGCGCTCCACTGATTCCCGCCGCGAACCCGGGCACGCAGGAGAGTGGGCGCGTGGATGACGATTGGAGCGGAGTAAGCCTGCGCCATTGGATCGAGACCGCCGCCCTTCTGCCGTGGATCGACTCCCGTGGTGGTGAAGTAAACCGCGTCCTCCGGCGTTGGACTGGCCAGGGTCAACGTGAAGCCGGCCGGCACCGTCCCACCGAACTGACTCCACACGGGTGCGTCTACCGTCGGAAAAAGCTTAGCGTCGCGAAAGCGTTTCAACGCGATGGAATGATTCGATGGAAAGAAGACCTCGCGCATCCATCGGTTCGCTTCGAGCCACTCGACCTCGCGCCGATACGGTTTGGACGGACGGTAGAAATCTCCCCAGCGCGCCGATTCCGCGACGATCGCGCGGTCGATCTCAGCCACGCGAGCGTCGTAACGGGCGATGTTGTTGCTGACGCTCAACGCGCCATCGGCGAACAAATGCCTTTGCACACGGTCAGCGAACAGTTGCCGGAACTCGGCGTTGTCGCGGCAGCGGGCGTAGATGTAGGTGTGGGCCGCGCTAACCTCGGCATAAAGTTGTCCGGTGTCCGTGTGCTGCTTGACGAGGGAATTGATGG
>DLVS01000449.1 GCA_003445095.1 Verrucomicrobiales bacterium | reverse complement strand
GCGGCCCTCGAGCTCGACAATGCCCTTCGGCAGGTCCGTCGGCATACTCTTGATCCATTCGAAAGAGCGCTTCAGGACGGGCACCTGGCTCAGAAATGAAACGAGCCGTGTTTGCTCGATAGAGCCGATGATCATCAAAAACCGGGATAACGAAATCAGTTGCCGACGAGGGGCAAAAGAGCCTCGGCCATCCGCATGTCGTCCTCGGGCTTTACCACATGTCCGGCGAGGCGATTGACCGGAAAAAAGCCGACCCTGCCGCTGTAGGTGGCGCAGCGTCCTTCGGCCACCGCTGCCAAATAGGTGGAACGGCGCCAGCCGGTGATACTCCAGCTGACTCGTTGCACCGGCTCCAAGTCTTGGGAGTTGGTTTTTTCACTGAAGTGAAAGTTTATCGGCTGACCTCGATAGGCGCATTCGATTTGGATTAGGTCGGCGCTCAGGAGACAATCGTGATCTCCGTGCCGTAGCTCGGTAACAAAGCCAACGATATCTTCGCGGGTGAGCAGGGGTGCTATGCTATGGACCTGTACCACAAAGTCGCATGGATGTTTCAGCAGAAATTCCGCGATATATTGTTCACTGGTCGCCACGTTGTTGCCGAGGGCCTCGGGCCGTTGGTGAAAACCGACTCCTTCGGCGGCGGCAATCTCGCCAAAGGCAGCATTTTCCGAGTTCACCCAGACTTCATCAAATACCGCTGCTGTTTTGCATTTTCGGATAGCGCGAGCGATCAGGGACACACCTGCCAGTTCGCGCAGATTCTTTTGCTTCAGGCGCTGGCTACCCATGCGGGCTGGAATCATGGCAACAATCATAGCAGAATCGAGGACGAGTGGAGGTCGAGGGTGGCTTTAGCGTGGAGTCGTATCCCATTCGCGCACGTTCATGTAGCAATCTAGCCAGGTATGAAGCAGTACTTGGTGCGCGCATTCCACGAAACCATAAGTAGTAGCCGGAACGTAAAAGTTCAGGTCCCCGGCTCGTCGCGACTTATTGTCGGGTTTCATGCCGGAAAACGTTACCAGTATCAAACCTTTTTGCCGCGCGACCGCCGCCGCGTTAACCACGTTGGGCGAATTGCCGGAGCTGCTGATCGTTGCCAATAAGTCGCCCGGCTCGCCGAACCAGTTTATCGGCTGGGAAAAAGTCTGATCGTAGCCTAGGTCGTTGCCAATGGCAGTGAGAAACGCGAGGTCGTTGTAAGCGAGCGACCGAACTCCGGCGTTTTTAGTCCAATCCACAGCCATGTGGCTGGCCATGCAGGCACTGGCTCCGTTGCCCACGAAATGGATGGTTCGCCGAGCGTCCCGCACGGATAAGGTCAATTCGCATAAACGCTGGACAGCCACTTCGGCGTCAAGCGTCTGTCCCTCGGCGTCTGTAACCTGCGACGACGCGAGGGCCTGCATCAGGCACCGTTGATATTGGGACCAATAATTGTTCATGCTATCGCTACTTCGATGATTCACCTGTTCGTGTCCACTTTTTCAATACTCGCAGCACTCGACGGGGAGACAAATCAAGTATTGGGTTAAAAAATCTTCCGTTGCTCAATTTGCTGGATGTCGGCATTTGGATATGACGCGGCAGGGGCCGACCGGTCCTTTCATAGAACTCCGCTAGGCGCGGACTCACGTTCTTGAGAAAAAACTGCCACGAGTCATGCTTGCTGTTGCCAGCGACGTTGTTTTGGGCATGCCGCCGATATGCTCCCAAACAATCGAGGGTCGACTCGACAGGCCCCAGAGAAATTGCGGCACGCGTCAAAAACGAGTCCGCGGAAATGCGCAGCGTTTCGGGGATTGGACCAATTTGTTCGAAGATGGCCTTGCGCACCATTAAACCGCTGGTTGGCACGAAGTTTGGAAAGGTCTGATAACGCTGCCAGAGTTCAAACGCGTCTCCCACAACCAATCCTGGCATGACGGGCTCAGCTAATAACTCGCGCCCCTGCAAGATCTGCAAATTATGCTGTAATAAACCAAAACCCGGACAATTCATTGATTTGTGCTGCATTCGCTCGAGCTTTTGAGGAAACCAGAGGTCGTCGCTGTCGAGGAATGCCAATAAGTCCCCGGTGCTCGCTGATGCCGCAGTATTAAATCCAGCTGCTTGCCCTCGCTGTTGCGGATGTTCAATGAACTTGATTAATGCAGGATTCCTCTGGGTCACTTTACGGATGATCTCCTTGGAGCTGTCGGTTGAAGCGTCATCGACAATGATAAACTCCTCGGGAAGTCGCGTTTGGTTGATGACACTGTCGATTGCTTCTTGTAGGTAGGCAGCCCCGTTGTAGTTGCAGAGGATAGCCGTGATTGTAGACACTTTGCTCATTTGAAAAGCGACTCGAAGTCTACGCGAGGCCAAGCATCAAGCTTCGTTTCGCGCGAAGCATTGTAGATGACACCGCCGTGGGAGCGGTATTTTTCAAGCGCGAAAGCGAATTCGTCACGTTGTTTGTTAAGTTGAGGCATCGTCCACAGTTCGCCAGGTTTGCGATAATCAGGATGAAAGTGGTTCACCTCGCGGCCCGCGGCCAAGACATCGTTTCCCATGGCTTTTGCGCCAGTTGCTTTGGAAGCGACCTCGAAGGAGAAGTCTACGCCGATCGCGTAGATCTCCCGGATACCCATCCAGAAGGCCAACTCGAGGTCCCAGTAGAGCACCGAATGCCCGGTGCTGACCCCTTTAATCAAATCCCAATCTTTAGGATCGGTACGTCTCGACGGTGAGTTGCAATAGGTGATGTCTGCGTGGCGCTTGAAGTAAGGAAATGTACTGTGACCGAATATCTTCGTTATCGGCAGCGCGGCCATATTTGGACCAACCGTCTGGGCGACGACACTATCGCTGCAAGTGAGGTATGTTGGACGCCATGGCGTCCGGTCAAATGCCAAATAGATCTTGTTGGAGGCGAACGCGATGTCATTAGTTAATCTGTCCAAATCCGGGACTTTAAGACTGGGTCCGTTGCCAATGACAAACGCGCGCCGGCCTTTGTGAATATCCTTCAGGCGACGTAGTCGGCGGTCATTATGAAGGTTCGGTAACTGCCTGCCCAGCGAATAGCGAAGAGTTCTACGGAATGAGGCAATCAGATCCATCGCTTGAATAGAGATCGAAGTTAACGCGAAGCGATATGACTAATTGTTTAGTGGGTAAGCCGGCAATCTAGGGTGGCGTTTGGGGGCCTCGACTGGGCGGGCCAGGGTGGGCTGCCGTGGCTGGTCTGCGATACAGGCGCGATTTCACGAGCCTCAACCGTTCGCGAGCCTTCTGCGAGGCATGGTTAACAGCGAACTTCGTTCCCTCCAATGGCTGCGCCAATACATATCGTGCATAAGCTTCGACCGACGTCCGCCCCGGTGGCAAGAGTTCGATATAGTTGCGCAGAGATGGAGCAATGGTGGCGTGCAGCCGGTAGCCCCAGTATCGGTCAAGGGCCAGAAGCATTCGTACTCGGTCCCGATAGACCGCATTCCAGTTTTGGCGGAGGGCGTGGGCCATTCCCGTCGTGGTCGGCCGGTAAACAGCCATTGGACGATGAAAATAGAACATCGTTCTGTCTTTGCAGGTAAGGAGCCACAGCAGCCAGTCGCCGGTTAAGGTGCGATAGAAGAAGTCCGGCGGATTACGTATGTCTTGTTCGTTGCGCAACACGACACTGCAGGTTGGTATGAGCCCGCCTGGAAACGTGTCGGCGATCGTAAATGTGGCGTCTCGCTCCAAGGGTAGGCGTCGGCAGTTATGAGCATAGGTCGGCTTTCCTGTGTAGTGCCCAGTCGAATCTTCAATTCCGACGTTGTGAAAGCAGAGCCCGCATTCGGGGTGGGCCTCCAAGTAGTCCACTTGTTTCTGGAGCTTCTCCGGATCGGTCCAGTAGTCGTCACCTTCACAAATGGCCACATACTTTCCTCGTGCCGACCGGCGACACCAAATGCCGTTGAACGGGCGAGTTTTTCCGTTGTCGTTCCAAGTCGACAAGGTTCTTGATCGCAGGAACAGACGGATTTTGTCCGGATACCTGTCGGCGTAATCGATGCAGATAGCCCGTGTCTCATCGGTTGATTCGTCCTCGCCAACAATAATTTCGTAAGGAAAGCTAGTCTTCTGCATCAGTGCTCCGTCGAGACATTGGGCGATGAAGCCGCCATGTTGATAGGTCGCAACACATACGGACACTAACGGTTGTATCCGATTTACAGGTTTGTCGCTTCCCAAGTATTCGGTTTGTGCGCTAAAGCGCCTTTGAGACTCCTCATACAGGGGGAATAATTTACTCATTAAATTGTCAGCAGATCGGACGGATCAATGACCTACTAAATATCGGCGGAAGAACTTGAGGGCTTAGCAGGATGCTTATACTCACCGGGACTAAGTTATTTCAGGCGCCACGACTTTCGGTTGTTCAACCGCTACGTCCTGACACAATTCGATCAGGAGGCTGGCAGATGATTTAGGGTGGATGAAGGCTATCCTTTTGCCGCGCGAGCCATTTCTAGGCTCAGGATCAATGAAACGCATGCCCTTTGCTTGGAGCGCGGCCATCTCGGCTTCAATGTCATTTGAGGCGAAAGCTAGGTGATGGACCACTGCTAGGCGGTCGCCCAAAAATCGGCGGATGGGTCCTTCGGCACTCAACGGTTCCAACAACTCGACGTGGACACCGGCAACATCGAAGAAGGCTACTCGGACTCCCTGCTCTTCGATCAATTCTTGTCGTTCACAGGTAAAGCCAAGAGCGTTCAGCAATGCTTCTCCTTCGGCGAGGGACCGGACAGCGATTGCGATGTGGTCAATTTTCTTCGGCATAGTGTTTTCGAGACAACTCTTCGTGACACACTTCAAGTAGCCATCGGCGGAGCTCCAGGGGGGGGAGTGTGGCGATGTTGACGCTGACTGAGTCTTCTCGTAGCCGTGCCAGCAGACGGCCTTTTAGCAACTCCAAAATCGACGCTACTGCGCTGTAGTGCGCAAGGTGCTGACGCTTCCGAGCACAGGCCGCCAGGCACGCCTCATCTTGCGCTAACGCCTTGAGCCGAAGCCAAAGCTCTGCGATTCCGTTACCGGAGAGGGCGTCGGTTAATAGGACGGGCGGCTGAAGTAGCCCAAATCGCTCGAAGCGGGACGAATGGGCTAGGTGACTCTCCAACTCGCGGTGCAGGTTTGCAGTGCCTGGTCGGCGACATTTATTTATTACCAAAAGGTCGGCAATCTCCATGAGGCCAGATTTCATGGCCTGAAGTTCGTCACCGAATCCCTCCGCCAACAGCACGCAGACCAAATCCACGAAACGCACCACGTCGAATTCGCATTGGCCTGCACCAGTTGTTTCGACCAAGACGACGTCATAACCGGCATGACGCACCAACTGGATCGTAACCGCAATTCCGCGTGACACGCCACCGTCGTTGCCTCGAGAGGAAAGGCTCCGGATGAATAGCCGCTCCGGTTCGGTCTCGGGCACCACCATCCGAATTCGATCGCCCAGCAGTGCCCCTCCGGACAGTGGGCTGCTGGGATCCACCGCCAACACCGCTATGCGGAGGTCATCCTTCAACCCTTGTTCGATCAGGGCTTTGATCAACGTGCTTTTCCCGACGCCCGTGGCACCAGTGATCCCAACGACTAGTGACCGTGGGGCCACGGACCCCAGGCCGGCTAGCAAGTGCTCCGCGGAACTCGGGGCGTTTTCCGCAAGTGAAATGGCCTTGGCTAATGCTCGGACCTGCCTGGCTTTTACTCCTTCAAGCAACTCTGGCAGGTTTGGCATGGGCTTTTTCCATAAATGCGACAATTTGATCGATACTGGTTCCGGGACCAAATACCGCGCGAACGCCTTGTGCTTGTAAAGTGGGGAGGTCGGTCGGAGGAATGATTCCACCAGCGAATAGGATGATGTCACTAGCGCCTTGTGCTTTTAGCAAGGACGCAACCTTCGGACACAGGGCCTTGTGTCCACCGCTCAAGGTGCTAATTCCGAGAAACTGAACGTCTTCAGTTATCGCTATGTTGACAACCTCCTCGGGCGTCCGGCGAATTCCGGTATAGATCACCTCATATCCACGGTCGCGCAACGCTTGGGCGACGAACTTGGCGCCGCGGTCATGGCCGTCCAGACCGACCTTAGCAATCAAAACCCGCACCGGAGTAGTCCTCATAGGCATTACCTATTTCCTGATATATGCGGATTGTAGATCCCGAATACTTGCCGCAGGGCGTCAGCAATTTCACCCACCGTGGCAGAGGCTCGCACGGCGGCGATGATGGGGGGCATCAAATTCCCGCCGCCATGCGCCGTCTCCCGGACGGTGCTGAGCGCTTGGGCAACTTGGCTTGTGTCACGAGACTGACGAACCTGCTTGAGTTTCTCAATCTGCCGTTCACCAATATCTGGGCCAATCTCCGGTAGTTCGAGGGCGCCATTAGATTCCTCCTGAAACCGGTTGCTGCCAACCACAATGCGCTCTCCTTTCTCGACCTTCTGCTGATAGGAATAGGCGGCCTGCTCAATCTCGCGCTGTACGTAGCCGTCGGAGACTGCCCGTAACATGCCGCCAGCATCGTCGATCCGCTTCAAGTAATCGGTCGCTTCAGCTTCAATACGATCCGTCATCGCCTCGACGCAGTAGGAACCTCCAACAGGATCCACCGTGTCGGCAAGCCCGGATTCATGAGCAAGAATTTGCTGGGTTCGGAGCGCGAGGTGAGCGGCCTCCTCACTGGGCAAGGCGAGGGCTTCGTCCCAGGAATTGGTGTGCAAGCTCTGAGCTCCGCCCAAGATGGCGGCGGCGGCTTGGAGAGCGACTCGAACAATGTTGTTTTGTGGCTGCTGGGCCGCGAGCGCGGATCCGGCGGTCTGGGCGTGAAACCGCAGCTGCATCGATTTTGAATCTTTCGGGCCGTAACGGTCCCGAATCAGGCGCGCCCAAAGTCGGCGAGCTGCCCGAAACTTGGCAGTTTCTTCAAGAACATTGTTATGAGCTGCAAAGAAAAAGCTAAGTTGCGGCGCAAATGCATCGATCGCTAAGCCGCGGTGGAGCGCCGCTTCGCAATACACCAATCCATCGGCCAAGGTAAAAGCGACCTCTTGGGACGCAGTGGAACCCGCCTCGCGAATGTGGTAACCGCTGACGCTGATAGCGTTAAACCGCGGCATTTCATGCGCACAGAATTCGATAATGTCGGCCACGAGACGCAGAGAAGGCTCCGGGGGAAAAATGTAGGTGCCGCGCGCAATGTACTCTTTGAGAATGTCATTCTGAACCGTTCCACGAAGCGCCTGTGGGGCCACGCCTCGCTTCTCCCCGGCGACCACGAACATCGCCAGGAGGATCGCTGCCGTAGCATTGATGGTCATGGAGAGGGAAATCTGGTCCAAAGGAATTCCACCGAGCAGCACTTCGAAGTCAGCAATACTGTCAATGGCCACTCCGACCTTCCCCACCTCGCCTACTGCCATCGGATGATCAGAGTCGTAACCAATCTGTGTCGGGAGGTCAAAGGCGACCGACAGGCCGGTTTGGCCTTGTTCGAGGAGGTAGCGATAGCGGGCGTTGGAATCTTCGGCTGCGCCAAACCCCGCATACTGCCGCATCGTCCACAGACGCCCCCGATACATTGTGGGGTAAATGCCTCGAGTGAATGGATAGAATCCGGGAAAGCCAATGGCGTTAAGATACGGAGTCCCACCTAAGTTGAGTGGAGTGTAAAGCAACGGTTGCTCAGCGGCTGTCGGCGAAGTGGTGCCCTTCGTCGTACGTTGCCAATTCCCTTCGGCTAATCGAATTGCGTCTAGTTCGCTCATCAATAGAATTCCGGAGTGCTTCGCGGCACCGACTACTCCTTATGTCGCAAAAGGCGAGCTGGATTGCCGACGACTATGCTGTTCTCTGGCACATGTTCTAATACGACGGCTCCGGCGCCAACTACGCTGAAGTCTCCGATCCGAACCTTCTCCCGGATTGTTGCATTGCTTCCAATATGAACAGCCTTGCCAACATGAACATTCGCTCCAACTACCGCGTTGGTTGCCAGATGGGCGAACCGGTCCAAAAAGCTATCATGCCCCACGAATGAATTTGGCAGCAACATGCAATTGTCCGAAATGGTTGTATCCGTGCTGAGCTGAGACAGTGGTGCGATAAGAACACCATTTCCGATGCGGCAAAACCCCTCAGGGATAACGGCTGTCTGGTCGATCACATTGCAAAATCGTTCGGGCGGGATATTCAATGCCGATATTTTCGCAAATGTGGCCTTTTCGTTCGTGAGACCAACGTAGGCGATAAAAACCACTACGTCCGGTTGGTCCAGGTAGCGCGGCAAATCGTCGGTGCGCCCTAGTACCTCGTATTGCTGGAATTTTCCCACCGAGCTGCCCACCGGCAGCACATCATTGAGGAAGCCAAGCACTTTCACCTGTCGCTGCCGAGTCAGGATCGAAGCAGCGATCATACCGATACCGCTTCCGCCAAGAATAATAACGCGCTTTGTCATATATTTGTCCAAACTGCGCTTCAACAGACAGCCGGTCTCACTCTAACCGCTGATCGATGGTACGCTGGATTTCTGCCATCTTATTAAGGATATGTTCCGCTCGTTTCCTCATCGGAGGCCCGATCAGCTTGCCCTCCAGCAAAGCCACTCCTGACCCGAGCCGTTCACTTTCGTGGATAACTTCGATGATCTGCTTCGCCTCCCGCACCTCTTGCTCCGACGGTGTAAACACGGTATTAGCGATTTCAATCTGGCTAGGATGAATAATGAGTTGGCCGGAAAATCCAAGTTCTCGCGCCAATTCAGCCTCCTTCTGGAAGCCAGCTAGGTTCTGGATGTCTAAATAGGGCGTGTCGATAGCACCGACATGGGCGGACCTGGCTGCCATGACAATCAGCGACCGAGGCACGATCAGGCTGGTCCCATGTTCTTTGTGCAGTCCATCCAAGTCGGTTAGATAGTCCTCGCCACCGAACGCAAGGGCCACGGTTCGGGTGGAAGCCGTGGCCATTTCATATGCACGTAGCACGGCCCGTCCGGTTTCAATGAGAGGACACATTTTGAACTGCCCTACTGGAAATCCAGCATCCCGCTCGAGTTGGGCCAGTAACTTGTCGAAGTAGATGATATCGTGTTCATCCAGGGCCTTGGTGAACATGAATCCGGTAGTCTGGGCGTGAAGTGTGGCTCGCAAGTCCTCGATCAGCATCCCAGAATCGATCGAGTTCACCCGCACAAACACTTCCTGAGGATGCCATTTCTCCTCAAGGCTGTTCCGAATAAAGACTCGGGCATCGGCCTTGTTAGGCAACGGAACGGAATCCTCAAGATCCAAGATTAATGCGTCCGATGGAAAGGAACGAGCCTTCTCCAGAAAGCGCTCCTTATAACCCGGCACAAACGTCATGGTTCTGAGGCTGGTGGTCATAATATCTTGTTGTGAAATTGTTCGAGAATGTAACGTGCTTTCTTCACCTTCGGCGGTGTAATGATTACATCGCCGGAGCGTTCGTACCCAAAATCGTCACGCAAACCGGTCAAGCTTGCTATGTTTTGAGCCCAACGTACTGACTCCGGGGAGGCGGAGAAAACGCGATTAATGATCGGAACTTGTCGGGGATGGATCGAGAATTTGCCGTGCAACCCGCAGCTGCGTCCCTCCACACAGAGCCGCTCAAAGTCTGGGTCACTTTCGTCAGCGCTAGACATTCCATCAATTGCTAGTACGCCGTGTGCGCGACACCAAATGGCCAGCGTTGTCCGAATGTGGCGCAATAGGGGTATCAGCTGGTCTGCGTCGTGGAGGACGCAACTAAGCATGTCTTCGAAACCTAATCCGATTCCGTATGGAAGGACCAGTTCACCTTCCAAAGCGCGCTCAAGATTTGAGAAGCTGGCAAAACTTTCGATCAAAAAGATTAGCGGGCGGCCCCGGGCTCCACGGCTGCGCTCGACTCCTTCCAACGAGGCGCGGCCGCTGAATTTCGAGATGACCAGCCCGACGGAATCCAATCCTCTGAGAAAATGCAGATCCCGCTCGCGCTCTCGATTCCCCGCTTCATGAATACGGACGAAGTAATGATCACTCTTTCTCGCACGTAGAAATTCGTGCAAGAAAGTCCTGGCGGCTTGTTTTTCCGCGGGTGGAACCGCGTCTTCCAAATCGAATATATAGCGGTCCGCCGGCAGCAGCCCAAGCCGTTCGAAAAAGCGCGGCTTGTGTGCTGGGACAAAATGGAAGCTATGTGGTAGCATTCCGAAGTGGGACTAACACTTTTCGCCGAAATCGCAGGACGGGCTTTCCAAGTTGATTGGACGCTGTCGTCTCGACCTGAACTACGCCACGATCTTGCTTCGATTGGGATTGTTGCTTGTCTAGGACAGTCGTCCGGGCATGGAGAGTATCTCCGATATGCACCGGCGCCAAATGAACCACACTTTCATATTCAAGGTTGGCAATCGCCCGACCACTCACATCCCGAACGGTCAGTCCCACAATCAAACTGAAGACTAATGTACCAACAACCAGCACCTTCTGGTGCTGTGTTCCCTCGGCGAATTGCCAGTCTAGATGCACCGGGTGGTGATTCATCGTAAGTAGGCAAAAGAGGTTATTGTCTGATTCTGTGATAGTCTTTCCTGGAAAATGATCATAAACGTCTCCGATGTCGAAATCCTCGAAATATCGGCCGAATGAGATTGCCTTGTTCATGTTAGTGCGTCGAGGAAGAAGAGGTACTAGGAATCACCCTGCAGCAGCTCCATCGGCTTACTCGGACTGGCATAAGTCCGGCAACTGGTTCGACGCAGTCAGTCGTAGGATGCGGCATCCTGGCGTCCATACAGTTTTTGACGCTCATTTGATCTCCAACTCGGTTACACAGCCTACGGGCGGCTGCGGTCGCACACT
>DLVS01000574.1 GCA_003445095.1 Verrucomicrobiales bacterium | reverse complement strand
TTTGAGAAGCCGAAGCTCCAATTTGGTTACTTGGGCAACCAACGCCTTGACCCAAACGCAGTAAAGACAATCGCCGAGCTACCCCCACTCAGTGTTTTGCAAGGCAAGCTACTTGGCCTGCTTCAAGCCCCGGCCCAAAAGCTCGCGGCCTTGATCAATACTCCGGGGTCCCAACTCGCCCGAGTCATCAAAGCCAAGGCGGAGCAAGCGGCCTAGCTATTCGATTTCGGTGCGGAACGTCGTCCCGTTCCGGCACTGGAAACAAACCAAACCAGAGTACCTCGTCGGTCCGCAGGCCGCGGACTAATGCGAAATGGCCAGTTCGCCGACGAAACTGAACGGACGAAAGGACAAACAACAACATGGCAGACATCAACAGTCTCGTAGATGAGTTAAGCAAATTGACCGTTTTGGAAGCGGCCGAACTCGTGAAAGCCCTGGAAACCAAATGGGGTGTCACGGCCGCGGCACCCGTAGCGGTGGCCGCAGCTCCAGCAGCCGGAGGCGCTGCGGCGGCTCCAGCGGTGGAAGCCAAGGACACGTTTGATCTCATCCTCGCCTCGGTTCCGGCCGACAAGAAGATCGCCGTTATCAAGGTCGTGCGTGAAGTTAAGGCCGGCCTGGGATTGGCCGAGGCCAAAGCATTAGTCGAGGGCGCCCCGAAGCCGGTCCTCGAAGGCGCTGCGAAGGCCGAAGTCGAAGCGGCCAAGAAGAAGCTCGAAGACGCAGGAGCGAAGACAGAGCTCAAGTAGGCTATTTCCAATGGCGGCGGGACGGGTGTTCCGCCGCCACTTTTCCGCCGGTGTCCCGTTTGCCGGTCAACTTATTGCTGTTACTCTCTGGTAGCGTTGGATAAATTCTAAAGGCTGTACAACGAGACCAGGTGATTCGCCAAAGAGGGAATCGCCCGGCCTCGTTCTATCGTCTTTCGACGTAGTTGCACCGCCGGTCCTCTGGCGGAACTGAAACCAAGGTCGCCATGCCACACAAAGCCACCGAACGCATTAACTTCGGCAAGATTAAGGAGGTCATTGCCCCTCCCAACCTGATCGAAATCCAACTGGACTCCTACCGCGAATTTCTGCAGGCGGACGTGTCGCAATCCAAGCGAAAAAACACGGGCCTCCAAGCGGTGTTCACCGAGGTTTTTCCAATTGAAAGTTACGACGGCAAAACCGTCCTGGACTTTCACAGTTACGAGATTCAGGAGCCTAAGGTTGATTGGCTCGAGTGCCTCCGTGAGGGCCTGACTTACGGTGCCCCGCTCTACGTGACGTTCCTCCTCAAGGACGAGAAGGGTACCAAGGAGGAGAAGGTGTTCATGGGTGAAATTCCGCTCATGACGCCCCAAGGCACCTTTGTCATCAACGGAGCTGAACGAGTGATTGTTAGCCAGTTACACCGGTCACCGGGTTTGGCCTTTGAAACGACCCAGCATCCGAACGGAAAGCTGTTGCACAGCTTCCGAATCATTCCTGACCGTGGTTCGTGGTACGAAGCGCAGTTCGACACGAGCGACTTGCTGTATGTCTACCTGGACCGCAAGAAGCGCCGCCGGAAGTTCCTGACGACGACCTTCTTTCGTGCGTTGTTTGCGATCGCCGAGGCTCGCCTGCACCCGAAGCCAGAATCCAAGATCGTTCCCGAAGACGTGGGCAAGGACGGCGACATTCTCGATTTGTTCTACAAGATTGAGGAGCTTTCGATCAAAGAAGCCGAGAAGTTGGAAGACATTCAAAACAAGGTTTTGATTGAGGACGCCGTCGATGTGGACAAAGACATCGTCGTTGCCCGCGCCTTCGAGCCGTTGTCGAAAGCCACCGTCAAGCAGATCGCGGAACTTGGCGTGAACAAGATTCGCGTGGTGGATACTTCGGTGGACGAAGGGATCGTCATCAAGTGCCTAAAGAAAGATCCGACCAAAAATGGCGACGAAGCCCTCAAGGATATTTATCGCCGACTGCGTCCGGGCGATCCGCCAACCGCGGCCAACGCGAAAGCGCTGATCAAGCGGCTATTCTTTGACGCCAAGCGTTACGACTTGGGCCGAGTGGGCCGGTATAAGATCAATCAGAAGCTGAACTTTTCCGACGCCGATTCGCGCATTCTCACCGGCAAGGATTTGTTAGAGGCCACCAAGTATCTGCTGAAGCTCAAGAAGGGCGAAGGCAGTTTGGACGATATTGATCATCTGGGGAGCCGCCGAATCCGAACGGTGGGAGAATTACTGGCGAATCAGTGTCGCGTTGGCTTGGCGCGAACCGAGCGGCTGGTCAAAGAACGTATGACGCTCTTCGACCAAACACTCGACACGATGACACCGCAAAAGCTGATCAACCCCAAAGCGCTGTCCGCCGTGGTGCGCGACTTCTTCGGGCGCAGCCAGCTCAGTCAGTTCATGGACCAAATCAATCCGTTGGCCGAATTGACGCATAAGCGCCGGTTGTCCGCGCTCGGGCCTGGGGGGTTGAGCCGGGATCGCGCGGGATTCGAAGTCCGCGACGTCCATCCGTCGCATTACGGGCGCATTTGTCCCATCGAAACACCCGAAGGACCGAACATCGGACTCATTGCTTCTTTGGCGACGTTCGCTCGAGTGAACGACTACGGCTTCATCGAGACGCCTTACCGAAAAGTTGAGCAAGGTCGCGTGACGGAAAAATTGGA
>DLVS01000575.1 GCA_003445095.1 Verrucomicrobiales bacterium | reverse complement strand
TTCGAGCCCATCAATCAAATTGGTCGCGCGCGCAACACCGGCGCCGCCGCGGCCACGGGGAAGTGGCTTCTGTTTGTCGATGCCGATTCGCAGCCGAGCCCCGAGCTGTTTGCGGCCGCGGCCGAGGCCATGGAATCGGGCCAAGTAATCGCTGGAGGAACCACGGTTCGTTTGCAAGGAGGCGGGTGGATTCTCCCGCTTCTCGCCGGAAGTTGGAATTTGGTCAGTCGCTGGGGCCGTTGGCTGGCGGGGTCGTTTATCTTTGTGGAACGCTCCGTCTTCGAGGAACTCGGCGGTTTTAATTCGGAAATGTTCGCCGCGGAAGAGATTGACCTCACCAAACGTCTGCGTCCGCTGGCACGCCGCCGCCGCCAGCGAATCGTGATCCTTTATCGCACGCCCTTGGAAACTTCAGCCCGCAAAGCACATCTCTATTCTAGCCGCGAGCTGCTGGGGTTTTTGTTCCGAAGCGTCCTGCGTCCTGCAGCGACCGTCACCCGGCGCGAGGCGTGTTCGCCCTGGTACGACGGACGCCGTTAGGTAACGGGGCGATCCGCCGGGTCAATGAGCCTTGCTACCCACCGAGCGGTTTGAAAGTGTCTTCCGATGTTGAAAGTGTTCTGGCTTTTCGGGCGTTCCGGCGCCGGAAAGACGACGCTCGCCAATCGCCTCCGCGATGGATTGCGTGACCAAAATCTCCCGGTTTTGTTTCTCGACGGCGACTTGGCTCGGAGCGGCTTGAGCTCCGATTTGGGATACCACCCAGGCGCCCGCACAGAACATCATCGGCGGATCGCGGAAGTAGCGCGAATGGTGTCCGAACAAGGCATGATTCCGGTCGTGGCGACCATGGCGCCGGAATATGAGCAGCGGGATTTGGTGGCGAAGACGTTGGGCAGTCGCCTCGTGTGGGTGTTTGTGGACGCACCTCTCGACGAATGCATCCGCAGAGATCCCAAGGGCCTTTATCGCCGAGCTCAAGAAGGCAAGATTACCAACCTCATTGACTACCCTTTCGAGACGCCGCGACCGGCGGAACGGGAAATTACGATCAACACAACCGCGGGCTCGATCGACGATTGCTATCGACGGCTGATGACAGAAATCATGGCCAAACTCAGTGACTATGTCATCTGACCCAGAACGCCGTTTTTCAACGGCTCATGACCGCTGATCTCCGCTGATGGGAGTAGATTGAGGAAGCCACGCCTCGGAACAACGTCACCTGGTCATTCCAAGTTCTTCAGATGAGCGTTAATTAGCGAAGATCAGCGGTTTCAACTTCCGAATCACGGCCGCTCCGACGACGACGGAGCGACGGAACCGGGCCAAAACTGCATCCAAACATTCGCCACCAAGATCAAACTTCCTCCGACCAGCAGATTCCAGGTCAACTGCTCATTCGGATACTCGATGCCGCTCCAATGTGAAATGATCCCTGGAACAAACAGGGCCACCGCGGCGGTAAAGATTGGCTCCGTGGCATACAAAAGGCCCGCCTGAGTAGCGTGAAGCTCGGGTTGCCATCGGTTGGCGAGGAAGAACGAGATCAACGTACAAACCACAATTAACAAAGCGAGGAGCGCGACGGCAGGAGGGGAAGTATAAGCGACCAACAAGTCCCTGGGCTGCCTCGCAGTAGCCCAAGCAATGGGCAGACTCGTCAGCGCCACCGTCACAAACATAACGAACGTAAAACGGCCGACGTGATTGGCGCGGAACTGGGGACGTTCCAGCCAGAGGATTTGGCCGGCGAAAAAGATCGAGCCCGCCAGCGTTTCCCATTCACCTCGCCCCAACCGGAGCCGTCCCCAGTCAACTCCGGCTAAGACCGCCCCCCCAACGAGCACCAAAACGCAGGCACCAAACACCCCCACCGGAGGGAATTCACGGTGTCGGAGCGCGAACCAGACGGGCAGCCACAGGCAATAAGCTTGGGTCAAGAATGCGGACGTCGAGGCCAGGGTGTACACCATTCCATCCATTTGGAGCACCAATCCAACGCCACCCATCAGGCCCAAACCGAATCCTTGTTGGAACTCGAGTCGAGTGAGGGCTAAGAGGCGCCTGCGCAAGAAGAGTCCCAGCAGCGCCGCCGCTGCGGCAAACCTCAGGGTCACGCAAAGCGCCGCAAAGAAGACACTACCATTGTTTGGGGCTTCCCGTCGTCCGAGCATTTCCAGCGCCTTGGTGGCTGGGAAGCTAAAGGCCCAGCCGGCACAACAAAACACGAGGATCAGTGCGGCGATCCGGATCCGGTTCTGGGGTAAATGCAACGTAGTCCGGAATCCGATCACCTTGCGCGAGGCGAGTTCAATCCCAATTCCGAAATCGAATTGGGGAGCGCGTGCCTGGCATGCTGGTCTGGACGTCCCGCCCGGACCTTCGTCACCCCAATCTTCAAAAGAACCCCCTGGGGGAATGTTTTTTGAACGACGTTTCCGGCGGGACGCCGAAAACAGCGCTCCGGCACCCAACTGAGCTTTGGTCCGATGGTGATGGATCGGGGACGGGCCTTTATTTTGGAGTCCAGTAGCGAAGCGCCGGAGGTACCAGTACGAAAAACGTGGGAACGGCTGGAAGGCCTGGACTTCCTCATCGAACGCACCGCCTATCGAGACTTGCGGCCCTTGCTCAGTGATTTGCCCGAAGCCGCCGCGCCGTCGCCGGAGCAACGCGCCCGCTGGGAACGCCAACGGCGCACCGCGGATGTCGATCGTAGCCGCCAAGGGGACGAGGCGCACTTTCCTCTTCACGCCCTCGCGTCGATTGCACCCAGTGCCTCCACTCGCGCTGCGGGGTCAGCGCGTCCTGCCGTCCGGCTACTCGGGTAGCCGCCGAGGGGACGAGGCGCACTTTCCTCTTCGCGCCCTCGCGTCGCTTGTCCCCAGTGCCTCCACTCGCGCTGCGGGGTCAGCGCGTCCTGACGTCCGCGGCTACTCGGGTAGTCGCCGAGGGGACGAGGCGCACTTATACGTATGAAATACATCTTTGCTAGCTGCCTGGCTGCTTCGGTCTGTTCAGCCAGTGATCCGACGACGGGTACCTTTACGAATCTGGGCTTTGACGATCCGATCATCACCTTTCCCCCCAGCCTGGGTTTCACGAAAGACATCGTGAACGGCTGGACTTTAACTGCCGTGGGTGGCGAGGTGCCAATTGTGATATTCGTAGGTCCCACAGAGTCGCCCGCCACACTGACCTTTGCTCAACCTTATAAGGACCCACTCCCGAGTTTTGGTAAATATCAACTATTCTTCGCGAACTTTGTGAATGGTGAGTTTGAGCCCACTCCAACCTATACGCTAAAACAGATAGGCAAGGTGCCAGAGTTAGCGTTCGAGCTCCAGATTTACTATTATTGGTCTGGCAGTCCACCGCCTTCGGATCTGCTTCAATGCCGAATCAATGGT
>DLVS01000345.1 GCA_003445095.1 Verrucomicrobiales bacterium | reverse complement strand
CCCAGATGCGCTGAAAGAGTTGCATCGGGAGTTTCTCGGTTCGGGGTCGCAAGTGTTGCAGGCCTTAACCTTCTTCGGAACCCGAGAGAAGCTGAGTCGGGCGGGATACGGTGCGGAGACTGAGTCGATCAATGCCGCGGCGGTCAAGTTGGCGAAGGACGTGGCGGGCGACCGCGCATTGGTCGCCGGCAGCGTTTCGCGAACGCAACTCATCGAACGCGAAGGCATGGGCGCACTCGACAAAGCGCGGGATCACATCGCCGAGCAAATTCGACTCCTGCAAGCTGCCGGCGTGGATTTCTTGATGCTCGAGACTTTTTTCCATTTGGCGGAAATGAAAGTGGCCCTGGATTGCGCCGTCGCGGCCGGGCTTCCCGCGGTAGCCTCGATGAGTTTTCGCCCACTCATCTCCGCTTGCACCGATGGACATTCCCCCGCCGAGTGCGCTCGCGTGATGGCCGATCATGGGGCGATTGCCGTCGGTGCCAATTGCGAACAAGAGCCCTCGCGCATGCTGCTACTGTTGCGGGAAATGCGCACGGCGGTTCAAGTGCCATTGGCCGCGCAACCGGCGGCATTTCACACCACGGATCAGTGCCACAGTTTCACGCGACTGCCGGCGTTCCCAGATGACCTCGAAACCATTCAGGTGTCGCGTCGGGAGTTCGTCGAGTTTGGCAAAGCGGCGAAAAACGAAGGGATCGGCTATGTTGGGGGCTGCTGCGGCTGCAACGCAGCTTACATTCGCGCGCTCGGACAAGGCCTAGGGATGATATGACTAGCGATTTTTATTCCATGACAATTGCCATCCATCAAAACCCTGACACGGCGAACGCTGCGGCTACCGACTGCCTGGCCTCGTTGCTCTCGGCGCGAGAAACGCGAACCGTGATGCTTGCTTCGGGGAACTCCCCGCTGGAACTCTATCGTCGGATTGCGGAACGCCGACTGGCGCTGAGCCATCTCCGCGTCTTTGCGTTGGATGACTACGTGGGCGTGCCCCTTTCCGAGCCCCGCAACTGCGCCAATTTTATCCGTCGAACCGCGATTACTCCTTGGGGCATTCCCGAATCGCAATTCTTTGCCGTCAGTTCCGTTGAAGCCGAGGCGTTGGCGACCGCGCGCCGTAACGAAGCCCAGATCTTCGAAGCAGGCGGGTTGGATGTCGTGGTGCTCGGCTTAGGACAGAACGGTCACCTTGGCTTCAACGAGCCAGGTAGCGCCGAGGATTCGGCGGCCCAAATCATCGACCTCGAGCCGATTTCGATCGTGGCCAATCGCCAATGGTTCGGCGGCGATTATGCACCGTCGAAAGGGGTGACGACCGGTTTGAAAACGATTCTCGCCGCCCGCCATGTCGTCCTCCTGGCCTTCGGTTCTCACAAAACAGAGGCAGTCAAAGCAATGGTTGAGGGACCACGCGGCCCAGCTTGCCCCGCGTCTTTTCTTCAAGGCCATGCCCACGCTCACGTCTTCCTCGACGAATCCGCGGCCGCAAGGCTGCAGCGGCCACAATAGCGTTTGGGCTTTTTCCTCCATCGTTCGCGGCCCAATAGCCCGACAAGTTTTGGCGGGCCTTCCGACACATGGATGCTGATCTAGCATGTTATTTGGGACTCGACGTGGGTGGAACCAAGATCGCCGGGGGCCTGGTGATGTTTCCTTCAGCTGAAGTGATCGAGCGCCGGAAGATTCCAGCGAGCCCTGAACGAGGAGGCGCAGCAGTCTTGGAGGACACCCTAACGTTGGCGGCCGAACTCGAGGCCGAAGCGCGAGCGCAGAGACAAAAGATCCGTGGGGTTGGATTGGGCGTCTGCGAACTCGTGGACATCTCGGGTCGTATCGCTAGCGCGAACAGCTTCGACTGGCGAAACTTACCGGTCCTTGGACGCCTCGAAACCGTTGGGCCGGCAGTGATCGAAGCCGACGTGCGGGCGGCCGCCCTTGCCGAAGCTCGGTTCGGTGCGGGATCACCATTCTCGCAGTTCCTCTTTATCACCGTCGGCACGGGAATCAGCTGCTGCCTGGTGCAGGAAGGCCGACCGTTTCTGGGCGCTCGAGGACTGACCGGCACGATGGCCAGTAGCCCACTGCCGGCGTTGGATGGCGACGATGTCGGAACAAGTCCACCCACCTTGGAAGAAATCGCCAGCGGTCCGGCCTTGGTAACCCGCTACAATCGTCGCGCGTCCGCGAGACTGGCGAGTGCTTCGGAAGTCATGACCGCGGCGGGGCGCGGCGACGGCATTGCGCGCGACGTGCTTCGTTTCGGGGCGACCGCACTCGGCGCGCAACTGGGTTTGCTGATCAGTTCATTGGATCCGGCGGCCGTTGTCATCGGCGGCGGGCTGGGAACGAGCGGCGGCGAATATTGGATGCGATTAGTCCAGGCAACCCGGGCGCACATCTACTCGGATCTCCAGCGGAATCTGCCTATTCTCCCCGCTGGCCTCGGGCCCGACGCCGGTTGGATTGGCGCGGCGGTTGCCGCCTGGAACAAAGCGGTGGTGTAGGGCGGCACCCGAAAGTTCAAGGTGGTGGCCAGGCAGCGCGGCCACTCCTTCGCGAAGGGCCGGTGGGCGGTGGTCCTTTTCGCCAGAAGTCTGGTTGACGCCCGACGCCTAGGGCGCAGCTTCCCACCCCTTTCGGTTGGCAAATCTATTTCTGTTACGACTCATGCCCAAGATGCGCGCAGTCCAAATCTCTCGCCCCGGTGGACCATTCGAACTCGTGGAACGAGAAATACCCCAACCCGGACCCGGGCAGGTGCGCATCAAGGTGCAAGCCTGCGGCATCTGCCACAGCGATGCGCTGGTGAAAGAAGGCCATTGGCCGGGCCTGCAGTACCCCCGCGTGCCTGGCCACGAAATAGTAGGAATCGTCGATGCCGTCGGTGCGGGAGTAACCCAGTGGACTACCGGACAGCGCGTCGGCGTTGGCTGGCACGGCGGCCATTGCGGAGGCTGCGATGCGTGCCGCAGTGGGAATTTTTTCGGATGTACTGTGGCGCTGCAAATCACCGGGATTTCGTTCGACGGCGGTTACGCCGATTACCTCGTAGCTCCCGCGATCGCGGTTGCGAAAGTGCCGGACGATTTGTCCCCTGTTGAAGCGGCACCGCTCATGTGCGCGGGAATCACCACCTACAACGCACTGCGCCACAGCGGGGCACGCGCCGGAGATCTGGTCGCGATCTTGGGCATCGGCGGTCTGGGGCATCTCGGTGTGCAATACGCAGTGAAAATGGGCTTCAAAACCGTGGCCATCGCCCGCGGCTCAGACAAGGAACCGTTGGCCAAATCCCTGGGTGCTTGGCGTTACCTGGATAGTCAGGCGCAGGACCCTGCGGCGGAACTGCAAAAACTAGGTGGGGCCCGGGCCATCTTGGCAACGGTGACTCAAGGAGACGCCATGAGTGCGGTTCAGGGAGGCTTGGGCATCAACGGTACCTTGATGGTGATCGGCGCCGCGCAATCGATGCAAATTTCTCCGCTCGTGCTCATCAACGGTCGGCGTTCGGTGAAAGGGTGGTACTCTGGCACCGCAATCGATTCGCAGGACACGATGGCGTTCAGTGTGTTGTCCGGGGTGCGTTCCATGAACGAAGTATTTCCGCTGGAAAAGGCGGCGGAAGCTTATGCGCGCATGGAAAGCGGCAAGGCTCGGTTCCGCGTCGTGCTCACCACCGGCCAGTAACAGGGAAGCCAGCTTGAGCGCCGCTGGTGATTAAAAACGGCAACTCGCGCTCCCATCAACCGTTGACCAGTCGGTCTCGTTCAGGATGTTCACGCGGCTGGTTCCTGTGTATCTTGGGCACGTGCCTGAAGCGAAGGAAGAGACTGCAGTAGACAAACTATGGAAAGAATACTCCAAGAGCTTAAGCGATTTTGACGACCTGACGCTGGCGCGCTGGTGTTCGCAAACGCTGGGTCAGTTGCGTGGGCGCACGTGGCGTTTGTCCCATCCGTTGGTGGGCGCTTATCGGCTCGCGGCGCAATTGGCCCACGATCGCCAGATCTGGTTGCAACGTCTGGTGAATTTACCTCCGGGCTATCTCGAAGCGTCTTGCTGCCGAGCTCCGTTGCTGCCGCTGCTCACTCGAGATGTTGGACCCAGCGGATTGATTTGCATGCATTGCAATGACACCGCAGTCGCGACCGAGCAGATCCCCGGTGACCTCCCGGACGCGCTGAGAAAGTGGTCCGAGATGTACGCTCCGGTCCACGACGTGGCGCATTGGGATGAGGAACGGCGACGTCAATCTACGGACTTCGATGCGGAGTTCGAAGCGGCCGCCCAGCGAGTGGAAGAGTTCTTGGCGGATGCCGCCACCGACTTGGTTCCGCGCCTTCTAGAGCATTATCCGGCGGTAGTTTGGGAAGACCAGGACGAATGCCTGGAAGTGAGGCCTGAGGACGTCCTGTTGTGAAACGGCCGTGGCTGCGACGAGTTGCCTGGGGGATCGCAATCCTCTTGGGGCTGGTCTTAGTGACCCTGGCAGTAGCGCTGTTCAACGTAAATGGGATCACCCGCCGTGTGATTCGCACATCGTTGGCACAACGAACGGGAGTGGGAGTTCGTCTCGACTCGGCGGAACTGGGAATTCGGGATGGCAGTTTTCGATTGCAGTCACTGGTGATCAGCAACCCGCCGAGCTTTGGGCCTGACCCGTTGTTGGCCTTGCCTGAATTGTATGTCCGCTACGATCCGGCGGCGGCTTCGTCCAATGTCTTCCGGCTCGCAGAGGCACGCTTCAATTTGGCACAGGTGAATGTGATCGTGGACCGAGACGGGCGAACGAATCTGATGGAACTCGGCCGCGCAATGGAAGGTGAGCTCGGGCCAGACGCGACGAACCTGCTTCGAGGAATGACGTTTGGCGGGGTGGATCGGCTAACCTTGACCCTAGGGCAGATCGCATTCACGGATCAGCGGCATCCGAATCGCAACCTGCGCTACGATTTGGGAATCACCAATCGTACGCTAACTAACGTCACCTCGCTAGCGCAGTTACTGCCGCTGGCTTTGGAAGTTGCTTTCCGCAGCGGGTGGTCGTGGGGAATACCCGCCATTCCAAACGCCACGAACCAAGCAAAGTAATTCCGCTGCCAGGACTCAACCCCGGAACGCGGTGCTACTTCGACTTCACTTCGGCCTTCGTCGTCTCGCGAATCTTGCTGAGCAAATCATCCCGCTGAGCCGTCGCGACGGTATCGTCACCTTCGGCGTGGTCGTGATGACCATTCCGCTGGTACACCGACTTGGCGCCACCGAGTTCGCGACCCACGGCAGCCTTGGCCTCCGCCAGATGTCCCTTGCCGATCGAAACGCCGTTGTACACGGCCTTTTCGAGTTGAGGACTGGCGGTGAATGGGGTCGGCCGAGGTAGGAAGTTGTACTTAAAATTCAGCCAAGTATCGCGGGGCTTGGTGCTCAATGCCCCACTGGGGTCATAGCCGCAATGCACCATGCAATTCTCGCAGCGCGGATCCCGGGCGACTCCGTCCACCACGCCGTACTTCTCCCAGTCCACCTTCGTCAACATTTCATGATAGGTGGGATAATGCCCATCCGTCATCAAATAGCAGGGCGCCTTCCACCCGCGCACATTGAAGGTGGGAATAGCCCACGCAGTGCAGGTCAATTCCCGCTTTCCCGCGAGGAATTCTTGATAAACCGGCGTGCCAAAAATGGAGAACATTTGCCCCCAACGCTCGATGTCCTTGAACTTGAGGCGGGTGAATTCGCGGGTGAGGAAGAACTCTTTCGGATCGCGGCCCAGGCGCTTGACCATGTCCTTCTTCGCGGCGTCGTAATCGTATCCGGGAGAAATTGTATGTCCGTCGCAGCCCAAGGAACTCAAGAATTTGAACATGTCTTCCAGCTCACCGGGGTCTGTCTCCCGGTAAACCGTCGTGTTGGTGGCCACTTGATAGCCTAGAATTTTGGCCATCTTGATGGCCGCAACACATTCCTTAAACACGCCCTCCCGTTCGACGATCAAATCGTGAGTAAACTCCAAACCGTCCACGTGAACATTCCAGTAATGCCACTTGCTCGGGCCGATCGTGATTTTCTTCCGCGCCGCCGCATCCGCCGACCGAATCGTTTCGGCTTCCTTCTCCGTCACCAGACTTTCCTCAACCAGCCGTTTCAGTGGCTTCTCCAGTGCGGGCCCGTAATGGGCGGCCAGGTATTCACGCATCTTTTTCCGCATGAACATGCCATTCGTGCAGATGTAAATGATGCGGCCCTGTTCCCGGAGCCCCGCGACCAACTCTTCGATTTTGGGGTAAATTAGTGGCTCTCCACCGCAGACCGATACCATGGGAGCGTTGCATTCGGCCGCCGCGGCCAGGCACTGCTCCAGCGGGACCATGTCCTTGAGACTGGTGGAGTACTCGCGAATCCGGCCGCAGCCAGTGCAGGTGAGGTTGCACGTGTGGAGCGGCTCCAATTGCAACACCATCGCGAATTTAGGGGTGCCACGAAGCTTGTGACCGACAATGTGCTTCGCAATTTTGGCGGTCAGCGCGAGCGGGAATCGCATGATGTGTTATGGGCGATGAGTCGTTTCAGCGATGGGGGCTACTGGCGCGGCAGGGGTCTGGCGAGCGTCGAGCGCCGGAATTAGAAAGGTGGCGGGCGAAACGCTGTGGCTTCCCTGGATTCCGCCGCAACTGGTCAGGAGCAGGAGTGCCCCCGCTCCAGCGAGCGTCAGAAGCCGTTTTCGAATACTCATTCAGCCGGGATAGTAGAAATCCGCTCGCCCGCCGCAACTTCTAATTCTGGCTGATCAAACGCGAGGTGCATGAGGGGATCTCTTGGTTGGCAAGATCAACTCGCCTGTTCCACCGCGTACGCCCGCTTCAGTTTGTTGATGTCGATTTTGACCATCTGAAACATGGCTTTCATCACGCGTTGCGACTTGGTGAGGTCAGGATCGCTCATCATCTCGCCAAGGATCGGCGGCACGATCTGCCACGACAGCCCGAACTTGGCTTTGAGCGAGCCACCTAGTTGCTCCGGCCCTCCGGCGGAAAGCTTCTCACAAAAGTAATCGATCTCCTTGACTGAACCACGCACCAAGGTACTCGCTCGTGTTGAGAACGAACGAGTACCTTGGGCAAAGGGACGAATGCGGCAGGTCACGAATCAGCCCGCTTCAGCGTCGTCGGTTTCTCCGGCATTTCCTGGCCATCCACAATTGCGCGACAACTCGTGGTGATGGTGTTGGCGTCGTTAAAAGTGATCGTCAACGCATGCATGTGTGACTCTTTGGTCGGGTTAATACCGCACGATGCGTCGAAATCGAACTTGAGCGTCTTGGCGTCCGCAGATTTCAGCAACATTCCAGGGCGATTGCCCATCAGGCAATAATGGGTCATCGCCAGTTTGCCACCCTGGTCGTAGTACATCGTGACCATCTCGTTGGGGGTGCCGACAAAGCAACGCTCCTCCAGGACACTGCCACCAGCCAGCAGCCGGTAATGCAGTGTGAGGTCAATCGGGCCTTGGCCCATGTCGGTCTTCCCGATCCAAGTGCCCACTAGCGATTTCATTCGCTCGAATTCTGGCGAGTTTGGTTTGGTTTGCCCGGTTTCGCCCGCGTTCAGTCCTGCCGAAGCAGCCAACCATAGGGCGGTGGCAACAGAGGTGATTTTAATGTTCATGAGGTATTTTGTTTTGGTTCAGAGCATCAACTCACCTCAATGACGAACGAACCGGCCTGCTTGGGACATCGTTGGAAACCTTTTTGCGGACGGAACAATTCATCCGAACGAGGCAACGAATGCTAAGCTCCAGGACAAATCCTCGTTCGGCCAAGTTCGACATTTTATCCACCAGCGCTCACTATCGCCCGATGCGCTATCGGCGTTTCGGTCGAACCCAATTACAGATGCCCGTGTTCTCCTGCGGCGGGATGCGCTATCAGCAATCGTGGTCAGACGTCGCGTGGAAAGACGTGAAACCGGAAGGCCAAACCAACCTTGAAGCCACCATCCATCGCGCTGTTGAGCTCGGCATCAATCATATCGAGACCGCCCGAGGTTACGGCTCTTCCGAGATGCAGTTGGGGCCTGTGTTGCAAAAGCTCCCGCGGGAAAAACTAATCGTGCAAACGAAGGTGACGCCCAAAATCACCGCGCGCGAATTCCAGGAGACGTTTGAAACGTCGCTCCGCTATCTCGGACTTGCTCACGTCGATTTGCTCTCCTTGCATGGCATCAATAATCGGGAACACCTCGACCAAGTGTTGCGCCGCGGCGGATGCTTGGAGGTTTGCCGCGAGCTTCAACGTGAAGGCCGAGTTCGCTTCGTCGGCTTCAGCACGCACGCCACTCCCAACGTGATTTCCGAGGCGATTCGCAGCGACGAATTCGACTACGTCAATGTGCATTGGTACTTCGTTAATGACCTCAATCGGCCTTGTCTGGCTGAGGCAGCGCAGCGTGACATGGGAATCTTCATCATCAGCCCCAACGACAAAGGCGGGAAACTCTTCCTCGAACTGCCCAAGCTGCGGTCCCTCTGCGCGCCCCTGACGCCGATGCAATTCAACGATCTCTACTGTCTGGCCCGACCCGAGATTCACACGTTGTCGTTGGGAGCCGCTCGCCCAGCCGATTTCGACGAACATCTGGGGGTATTTGAGCACTACGAACGCGCTGCCGAAGTCGTGGCGCCAATCGAACGTCGGTTGCGGGACGAAATGGAGCGGGTGCTCGGAGCGGACTGGTGTCGACGATGGTGGGCCGGTTTGCCCGAGTATTCTGAGGTACCGGGTGAAGTGAACGTCGTCGAAATCCTGCGTCTCTGGACGTACGCGAAACCGCTCGAATTGAATGAGTGGGCAAAGTTCCGCTATAACATGTTGGGCAACGCCGACCATTGGTTTCCGGGCGAGCACGCGGCGAAGCTTGATCGCCAGCGGTTGCCGGAAGTCCTCCGCAACAGCCCGTTTTCTGACAGCATCCCCGCCATTCTGGAGGAGGCCCATCGACTTTTTCACGATGCCCCGGTTAAGCGGCTGAGTGCGAGTTAGTCGGCTGGAGCTGGGTTATCTGGCTCGCTTACGACGTTTGGCGGGTTGTCCGAGTTCAGTAGAAAGCCAGATTCTCATGATGTTCTCAGACATACACTAACGGTTCCTTTTAAAGAGTTTTCGTCCTCGTCGACTGTCGGAGATTTTCATGCTGGTTACGTGGACGGCGTCATTCCGACCCGAAGCCGATTAGCGAGCATGCGGGATAGGAGTCCACGCTCGCCGCCATGCGGAACCGCCCGACCCTGATCGATGCTGGGCGAAAACTCTCTGGAATCGGTCCTTGACGCTTCCTAACGCGAGGAGTGCGATTCGTTTCAAAGTGCGAGCTGGCGAACCAAATATCTCTTTCCCGATGGATCCTAAAGACTAGCTTGGCATCGGTAATAGTAACGCGAACTCTCAACTCAACTTCTACTATGCGCTCAATTTTGGTTTTTCTCCTGGTGGTCGCGGTCCATTTTTCCCGAGGCGATGTCATCGAGTGTGATAATGGGGACCGGTACAACGGCAAGGTCCTGTCGATGGACGAAAAAGCGGTCAAGTTGCAGAACGAGATTGCGGGCACGCTGACTATTCCTCGGGCCCGGATCGTGGGGATCAGTTTCCTTCAACGACCGGTACCGCCGGCCAAGGCTGCTACCAATCGGCTGACGTTGGACCCGAGTCAGATTCATTTTGATGCCGCTTCGATTGATCGAATTCACAACGAGCTCCTCGCCACGGCGACCCCAGAAGCTAACCAGATGTTCCAAGAAATGATTCGCGGGCTTCAAAGCGGACAAATGAATCTGGCTGATATTCGCTCGCAAGCAGCGACGACCTTGAAGGAACTGCGAGAGGCCCAAAAGGAGTTGGGGGGAGATTCGACGGGGATCCTGGACGCCTATGCCGCGATTCTGGAAAACTTCCTCAAGCAAACACCCCCGGGCGGGCGCACTCCAGCGTTCAAACCTGCGCCGCCAAAGCCGAAGCTGCCGCTGATTGATGAGAAAGACGAGTGATCGGAGGAAGGGCTCGCCGCTCGTTCAACATCTGCGAAGGCGCGCGTCGGTTGAACCTACGGAACGGTTTAGATCGCCCAGTTTGGTTGAAGCCAGAGGAAACGGTCACCGTTGAAGTCCCACTCTGGCCGACCAGCATGAGCTTCAATCGCAGCCATCGGCTGCGCATTCACCTCGCCTCAAGCAGCGCGCCGACGTTGGAGCACAACCTCCAGAACGGTCAGCCGCCCCGCACCGGCGAACCGCGCCAGGCGGTGAACACGGTCTTGGTGGGCGCCGAGGGCAGCCAGAGCATCCTCCCGGTGGCGCGAGGGAATTGAGGAGTCCCCTTTTCATCGTTCGAGGTCAGCGAGGCCAGCATATGGGCGCTCCAGCTTTGCTTGGCTACAGCATTGAAATTCCGGGAGGCCAAACCTTGCGAGATTCGCCGGCCATTCGAGCCGTCCGACTTGCGGCAAGTGAGGCGAAACATGTTTTGAACTTTGAGCTTTGCCTTCCTTTGGCCAGCTTCCGCGGTGTGCGCATTCTGATCACCGGAAATCTCGGCTACGTTGGCCCTGTAGTCATGGGTCAGTTGCGCGCCGCTTGGCCCGACTCGGAGCTCGTCGGCTTCGACACCGGTTACTTTGCCCATTGCCTGACCGGCGTCGAGGCGATCCCGGAGCGAATCCTGTCCGCGCAACATTTTGGCGATCTCCGCGAATTTCCGACTCGGCTACTCGAGGGAGTCGATGCGGTGGTGAACCTCGCCGCCATTTCGAACGACCCGATGGGCAATCAGTTCGAATCGGTCACGCTCGACATCAATCATCGAGCTGGGATCGACCTGGCCCAGGCGGCGAAGCGGGCGGGCGTGCGACGGTTCATCTTTGCCTCGAGTTGCAGTGTATACGGGTTCGCCGCGGACGGTGCGCGAAACGAATCGTCTCCGCTGGACCCGCTAACGGCGTACGCCCGCAGTAAGGTGTCGACGGAGCGCGACCTAGAGCCGCTGGCTGATCGGGATTTCCAAATTACCTGCCTCCGGTTTGCCACGGCCTGCGGCTGGAGTGACCGATTACGACTGGATTTGGTCTTGAACGATTTTGTCGCCAGCGCCATCGCCGCCCGGAAGATCACCATCCTCAGCGACGGGACCCCGTGGCGCCCGCTCATCCATGTTCAGGATATGGCCCGGGCTATTGAGTGGGCCGTGGTACGCGATGAAGCCTCGGGACATTACCTCGTGCTGAATGCAGGCTCGGACGACTGGAATTATCAAGTGAGGGATCTCGCAAGGGGAGTGGCGAAGGTATTTCCGGGAGTCGAAGTGTCGATCAATACGTCAGCGGCGCCCGATCGTCGGAGCTATCGAGTTGATTTCGCACGTTTCCGGGCCGCGGCTCCGAATCACCAACCTCAGGTCGGATTGGGTGAGGCCATTTTCGGTTTGAAGGAGGGGCTGGAACGAATGCGGTTTGCGGACGCGGAGTTCCGCCAGTCCTCCTTGATCCGGCTGCAGGCCCTGCGCAGTCACCTCACCGGCGGCCGCCTGAACTCCGATTTACGTTGGACTTCATGACTGCCTTCACCTGTCGCTCTTGTGGTTCTTCGCGAGGCCACTTGGTCCTTGATTTGGGTGTTCAGCCGCTCGCCAACAACCTTCTGCGCCCCGAGCACCTAGCCGGTGAAGAACCGAAATTCCCGCTTCGAGTTGCCGTGTGCGGGGACTGTTGGCTTCTCCAGATCACGGACATCGTCCCCCCAGTGACACTGTTCAACGAGTATGTGTACTTCTCGTCAGTGTCAGAAGCTCTTCTGCTGCACGCGCGCTCGGCCGCCGAACGGTACCTTAGCGAATTCGAATTGAGTGCGAGTAGTCTCGTCGTCGAAGCGGCTAGCAACGACGGCTATCTTCTAAAGAACTTCGTGGCCGCGCGAGTCCCGTGTTTGGGCGTCGAACCGGCCAAGAATATCGCGGAGGTCGCGCTAAGTCGGGGAGTGCCCACACTAAACCAATTCTTCAATTCGGGGACGGCGGCGCGGATTGTCTCGGAGCGCGGGCAAGCTGATCTCGTTCTGGGTAACAACGTGTTTGCTCACGCCCCCGATACCAACGATTTCGTCTCGGGGCTCGCTCTCTTAGTGAAGCGTCGTGGGCGAGTTGTTCTCGAATTTCCCTACGCGTGCGACCTGATCGAGCATTTGGAGTTCGATACGATTTATCATGAGCACGTCTTTTATTTCACGTTGACGGCGCTCGAACCGCTCTTCGCGCGCCACGGACTGGAAATCTTCGATGTCGAGCGTCTCCAAATCCACGGGGGGTCGCTGAGGTTATTCGCGGGTCCGCGCGGGGCGCATCGCGTTCGCCAGGCGGTTTCCCAGTTGCGTAACGAAGAAGTCGCGAAAGGAATTACCGGACTCGGGTATTATGAAATGTTTGCGGAACGAGTTAAGGCGTTGCGTGAGTCGCTCCTGCGCTTGCTCCGCGAGCTTCGAGATCAAGGGCATCGATTGTGTGCTTATGGCGCGTCGGCCAAGGGAAGCACGCTACTCAATTATTACGGAATAGGTCGCAATGGTTTCGATTGTCTCGACTTCGTGGTGGACCGGAGTCCCGCCAAACAGGGCCGCCTCACACCCGGTACGCACCTGCCAATTCTTTCCGTGGAAGAGCTCTTGGCGCGCAGGCCTCGACACGCACTCCTGCTCACGTGGAATTTCGCTGAGGAGATATTGCGGCAGCAACAGGCGTGGCGCGACCTGGGTGGCAAGTTCATTCTGCCACTGCCCGAGGTAAAAATCGTTTGAGCCGCTTGTCGTCTACCCGCACCGATGAAGTTTTCGCGCACCACACTCGAAGGCGTCTGGCTGATCGAACTTGAGCCGGCGCAAGACAACCGCGGCCTATTCAGCCGAACTTGGTGCGAACGCGAGTTCTCCGAACACGGGTTAAATACACGCTGGCCTCAGGGGAATCTCACTCGAACTCATCTCGCTGGGACGATTCGCGGGTTACACTGGCAAGCGGACCCGCATCCCGAAACCAAACTCATCCGCTGCTCGGTCGGTGCGATCTGGGATGTGGTCGTTGATCTGCGCCGGAATTCGCCATCATTGGGCCAATGGGAGGCGTTCGAACTGACGGAAGAGAACTGGCGACAGCTCTACGTGCCCGCGGGATTTGCCCACGGATTCCAGACGCTAGCCGACTCAACGGAAGTTACGTATCTGATGTCGGAGTACTATTTCCCAGAACTCGCTCGCGGGTGCCGTTGGGACGACGGGCGCCTCAAAATTCGTTGGCCACTACCAGTCACGGCGATATCGGATCGCGACGGCGGGCTGCCCGACTTGGCATCTGCGGTTTCAAGCTAGCCGTTAGGTCGTTCTGCGGGTCAATGGTCTGGACTCAAATCACAAAATCCACTGGGCGGTCCGGCTTTTGGCGGAGCAGCGCAGCGCGGGTGACTAGGTCGGCAACCGTCGTGTTCTCCAGGATTTTGGCGATGGCGTCGCGCACCTCCTTCATGATGGAGCGAAGTGGGCATTGCAGCTCGTCGGGACAGGAACACTTCTCGTAAAATCGTTCGCTGATGCAACCGACTGGCGCCAGCGCGCCTTCGAGGTGCCGGATGACCTTGGCGAGAGGAATCTTTTCGGGGGGCGCGGCAAGGCGATAGCCACCGGCCACTCCGCGGCGACTCTCGACAATTCCGGCCGACTTCAGATCGAAGAGAATCTGCTCGAGGAACCGTTTGGGAATGTTCTGTTGTTCGGAAATCGTCTGAATCCGCACCACTTCCGGACCGTACGCCTCGCCCAGGACAGTCAGGCCGCGGAGCGCGTATTTTCCCCGAACGGACAATTTCATTTCGGGCTCACCGTAAAAACCCGACTTAAATAATCAAGTATTTGTGTGGGTCGCTCAAAGCCGTCACCAAAATTGCCTCAAATACAGCATAAAAGTGATCTTTTTGCATAAACTCATTAAACTCTATTGACTTGATGTATTTAATCCGCCACTTGTTGGCCGTGACGGCGAAAACAGAGTCTCTGGGAGTTGTGGTTTCTGACCCAAGTTCGGCATTGCCCAGTTGGCTGGATGCCGTTCGCGAGCAGGTAAATTCACTACGGTTCGGCCAGGTTCAAATCGTCGTCCACGAGTCGCGGGTAGTGCAGATTGAGCGGATTGAAAAAATTCGACTCGAGACCAAGCCGCCCGGGACCAAGTGAACCTCCATCGTGAGTGAACTGCTGACTTGGTATCGACGGCATCCCGGCTCCGCTAATTAAGCTCAAATGCATTACGCCATCATGAAACTGCTTCGATTTCCCATTCTTGGGCTCCGCCTTCTCCTCCTTGCCGGGTTCGCCTCGGCCACGTCGGCCAAGGACCTACAGCTCCTGAATGTGTCATATGACCCTACCCGAGAACTCTACAACGACTATAACGCCGCGTTCGCTCGACATTGGAAGGAAAAGAATGGGTCGGTCGTTAGCATCCAGCAATCGCATGGCGGATCCGGCAAACAAGCCCGCGCGGTCATCGATGGGCTTGAGGCCGATGTGGTTACCTTGGCTCTTGCCTACGACGTGGATGCCATCGCGGAACGCTCGAAGTTCCTTCCCAAGGAATGGCAAAAGCGCCTTCCCGATAACAGTGCGCCGTACACTTCCACCGTCGTTTTCCTAGTCCGGAAGGGAAATCCCAAGGGCATTCGAGACTGGGACGACTTGGTGAGGCCAAAGGTTTCGGTGGTAACGCCGAATCCCAAGACTTCGGGCGGCGCGCGCTGGAACTATCTGGCAGCTTGGGCTTACGCGCGTAAGAAATTTGGGAACGATGACACCAAAGCGCTGGACTTTCTGACGAAGCTTTTCAAGAACGTGGAAGTACTCGATACCGGCGCTCGAGGTTCGACCACCACGTTCATTCAGCGAGGAATCGGCGATGTGTTGATCGCCTGGGAGAACGAAGCATTCCTCGGGCTAAAGGAGCTGGGTGCTGGTCAATTCGAGATCGTCGCTCCTTCCTTGAGTATCCTCGCGGAGCCTTCGGTCGCGGTGGTGGACCGCGTGACCAAGCGCAAGGGAACTGAAGCGGTGGCCAAGGAATACCTAGAATATCTGTACAGCGAAGAAGGCCAGGAAATTGTCGCCAAGCACTACTACCGACCTCGCCTCGCTTCGGTCGCCAAGAAGTATGCTGACGTGTTTCCCAAGATTGAGCTCGTCACGATTGATGGTGAGTTCGGCGGTTGGGCCAAGGCTCAGGCTGCTCACTTCGGCGACGGCGGAACCTTCGACAAGATCATCGCCACGATTGGATCTAAGTAGTTGGCGTCAGTTGGGAACCTACGGAACCCGCTGCTTGCTCTTCGCGCAAACTTCTCTTTCGCATGCGACGCCTGATTGTCTTCAGCTTTGCGATCTCGATCCTCGTACCGGCCTGCGGCGCTGGCGAACGATCGCTTTTGAATGCGTCTTTCGATATCTCGCGCGAGCTGTTTCAGGCTTACAATCCAGTCTTCGTTGCTCACTGGCGCGCTGAGGGTGGTTCGCCGCTAACCATCAATCAGTCGCATGCAGGTTCGAGCAAACAAGCGCGAGCGGTGATCGATGGACTCGAAGCGGATGTCGTAACCTTCAACCAAGTTACCGACGTCGATGCGATTGCGGCCCGAGGTCTCATTGCAGCTACCTGGCGCGGACGTCTACCTCACAACAGCGTTCCCTTCACCTCGACCATTGTTTTTCTGACCCGTCAGGGGAACCCGAAGGCGGTTCACGATTGGGATGACCTCGTGAAACCGGGTATCTCGGTGGTGGTGCCGAGCCCTAAAACCTCGGGCAATGGTCGCTATGGCTACTTGGCCGCTTACAGTTTCGCTCGAAAGAAATTCGGCGGCGATGATTTGAAGGCGCGGGAATTTGTGACCGCACTGTTCCGAAACGTGCCGGTGTTCGACACCGGTGGACGCGGAGCCTCAACGTCATTCATTCAGCGGAAAATTGGCGACGTGTTGGTAACTTTCGAAGCCGAAGTGCTGCTGACACTCAAGGAATACGGCGCAGGCGAGTTTCAACAGGTGACACCCTCGAGCAGCATCGTGGCCGACATGCCGGTAGCCGTGGTGGACCGCGTAGCGAACCGGAGAGGAACTGTCAAGGAAGCGACCGCCTACCTCGAATACCTGTTCTCCGAAGCAGGCCAAGAGTTGGCGGCGAAGCATCATTACCGTCCCAGTCTCGGTTCAATTGCCCGCAAGTATGCGGAGCGTTTTCCCACGTTAGAACTGATCTCCGTCGATCAGGCGTTTGGCGGTTGGGAAAATGCCCAAAAGGCCCATTTCGCCGATGGAGGCTCTTTTGACCAGGTCCTGGCGGCCATTCGCACTCGCTAACCTCACATCACGTCCCGAGTAAATCGTCTTGCCGCTCACATCGAAGGAATCAGATTTATATGACTGCCACTAGTACAAGTCCCGTCGCGGCTGTTCGCCCCGCCTCTCGCCGCCGTTCCGTGTCACGCTTATTGGAGCCTCTGGATCGCGCCACTACGGAATGCTCGCGGATACTGAGTACTGGCCACGGCCATTTCGACAGTGACGGTGAGCAATACTTGCTGCCGCGATACCTGTTCGTCGGTCGACCTGGAGGCGGAGAAATGATGCGCGTGGGAATCTTTGCGACGCTTCATGGAGATGAACCCGAAGGCGCGGTGGCTTTGGCGAGATTCTTAGATCAACTGTCACGCCGCCCTGAGCTCGGTGAAGGTTTCGGACTCTTCATCTACCCCTTGTGCAATCCCACCGGATTTGAAGATGGCACGCGCCACGCCCGGACCGGTCGGGATCTCAACCGGGAATTTTGGAAAGGAAGCGAACAACCCGAGGTTCGCTTCCTCGAGTCCGAAATCTCCACGCACGGATTCCATGGCATTATCACTCTACATAGCGACGACACGAGCGACGGACTTTACGGATTCGTACGCGGCGCCGTCCTCTCCGAGTACCTACTCGAGCCCGCCCTCCGCGAGGCGAATCGGTACCTGCCGCGGAATCGCCGACCGGTAATTGACGGTTTTTCGGCTCGCGAAGGCATCATCCATCAAGGCTATCCCGGCATGCTCCAATCCGCCCCCGGAACAGTTCGCTCGCCCTTTGAGATCACTCTCGAAACACCGCAGAGGGCACCGCTCGACCGCCAAATTTCGGCGCTCGGAGGCGCTCTTGAAACGATCATCACTGAATACCGCCGCCTCCAGGCCATCGCGCAGAACATCTGACCAACGCGTCCAGAGGCGGTAATTCGCAGAAATCATTCTCCAAGGGCCTACACTCATTAATTAAGAAGTGTCACTTTTCGACGTTTATCTTTGACGGAACCGTCGCGCTCGTCGCAGACAAACCGTCAAGCTGTATCCTACCAGTCCACTGGAGGCATATAACATCTCGGACTGCCCACCGTATCATCGGAGGCGCCGTTGTTAGTAATTATTGTTAATGTTGTTTACCGGTCGGGATCGGCAGCGGCCAGCTGCGATCGATCCGAGATATTTGCCCAGGCTTTCGCCGTCGAAGCGCACCTGGACTGTGTCCTTTTTCAATTTTGTGGCAGCGCTAGCGCTGGTGGCCGGCCAACTGTCAAGTCAGGCCCGTCCCCAGGATACCACGCCAACGCCCACTGGTACGACCGGCGTGACCGCGTCGGCCAAGAGCACGGAATTGCTAGAATCGACGCTCAAAGCCCAGGCTGAGTTGATTCAAAAGCTTAGCAGCCGCCTGGAACAATTGGAGCGACGGGAGGCCGAGCGAACCGAGTCCTTGCAGCAGGCGAATACCGCGGAAGTGGCAAAACTCCAAAACCTGGTTGATCAATTGCAGGAAAAGGTGAGTTCACTGGAATCGGGTCGCGTGCTCCCCGAAATCACCGTATCGGCTGAAGACACGCCGACCGTGCAGGAACTGGATCAGAAGATTCGTGTTGCCGAACGGAAGCATGAGCTAGCGATGGAGGCCGCCGAGGCTAAGGCCCAGGAGGCGCCCCGATTCCAGGTCGGCCCTTCCGGGTTTTCCTTCAGTTCCGCCGACACGAACTTTGTGTTGCGCCTCAAGGGAGTGCTGCAACTCGACTCTCGGACATTCTTTAACGAAAACCCACTGTTGGAGGGTAACGACGGGATTCTGGTGCGCCGCGCTCGACCCATTTTCGAAGGCACGGTCTACCGCGATTTCGACTTCGCCTTCGTACCGGATTTCGCTCCCCCAACCACGACCCTGTTTGACGCGTATCTCAACTACCGCTACGAGCCCAGCCTTCAACTGCGGGTGGGTAAATTCAAACCGCCGATCGGCCTCGAACAGCTTCAGTCGGACACGGCCCTCAGCTTCAACGAACGCGCCCTGCCGTCCGATCTGGTTCCAACCCGCGATGTCGGGTTGCAGCTCTGGGGCGAATTGGGAGGCGGAAAGTGGAACTACGCCTTGGGTGTCTTTAACGGCACGGGAGATGGGCGCGTATCCGCCAATGCGCCGTTTGATGACGACAAAGAATTTGCCGGGCGAGTTTTTCTGGAACCGTGGAAGGGCGCCGGCCGCAAATGGCTCGATGGCATCGGCCTTGGCATCGGTGGTAGTTATGGATTGGTGAGCTCTAATGTCGCTGGGCTCCCGAACAATATAGGCGGAACCCTCCCGGGTTATTGGACCGCCGGTCAGCAACAGTTCTTCGCCTATAACCCTTTGGCCGGAACTGTGGTGGCCGATGGCACTCACTGGCGAATGCAGCCGCAGGCAAATTACTTTGTGGGACCATTTGGACTGAGCGGCGAATATGGAATCTCCCATCAAGATGTCCTCAATAGCACAACCCTCCGTCGCGCTTCGCTGAATCACCAAGCCTGGAATGTCGCGGCACAGTGGGTGCTGACCGGAGAAAACGCTACCTACGGAATGATTCACCCGAAACGACCATTCAATCCCAAAACTGGGGGTTGGGGTGCCTGGCAGTTGGTCGGACGATACGGCCAGTTCGAAATCGACGATGAAGCCTTCCGAGGCTTTTCGAATCCTAACACGTCGGCTCGCTCGGTGGAATCGTGGTCGGTCGGCCTGAACTGGTGGCTCAACCGCAACGTGCGCCTCAATACAAGCTTCTCGTACTCGATGTTTGAAGGCGGTGGCGTGGTCAGTCCGGTGGATCCGAATAGCTGGTTGCCGCCGGCGACGGTCACTTCCAACGACGAACTCGTGTTCTTCACCCGACTTCAATTGGCGTTTTGATCTGATCATTGAAGAAACTCGTTCCCCGATTATCCATCGCCTTTCCCTATGTTTAAATATCTATGAAACTTATTCACCTACGATTCACTAGCGGCGGCTTACTGCTGTTGGCCAGCGCCGTGCACGGCGCTCCGTTCCTCTACGCCCCGGGTGACTTCATTCTAGCGTTCCGGCAGACCGGCAACGCGCAGGATCTCGTCGTCAACGCTGGGTCTGTGACCAACTTCACCGATCTTCCGTTGGACGCGACCGTGCCGATTACCAATCTCTCAGACACGCAGTTGCGCTCGGTCTTCCCGAGTCTGAACGCGATCTACTGGTCGGTGGCGGCGGCCAATCGCCCGCCGCTGGTGGAAGCTTTCCCCATTCAATCGCTTTGGGTGACCGCGCCTCGTCTCGATCCGGAACTGCCTTCGGTACCGTGGCTGCGCAAAGGTCAGTTCGTCCAGGGCAATGCCGGATCGCAGATCGATGGTCTGGGCGCCGCCGCCGCGGGCTACAGCAGTCGCACTCCGGCCGGACCTGACAACACCGCCACCGGGGTGGCCATCCCGGTTTCCAATGAGGCGTCGTTTACTAGCTTCATCGGCTCGGCGGGAGACTTTCAGGGAAGCTTTCAGGGAAATGTGGAAAACCTAACGCCCGACGACTTCGAAGACACTCCAGGGGCCGTTTCGCGTTCGGATTTCTTTGAGCTCCCGCCGGGAACGACCGCGGCGGGCACGTTAAACGCTCCCGGGAGACACTTGGGCTACTTTGAGCTCAAAAGCGATGGCACGCTCGTCTTTAGCAACAAAGCCTCGGCAGTTCCCACTCCTCAGATCACGGGCATCCAACGAGATGGCGATCAGACGATCGTGAGTTTCACGACGGTCGTCGGACCGACCTACCAATTGCGGGCCACGGATCAAGCGGGTTTCACTGCCCCTTCTTCGAGTTGGCCCATCGTTGGTTCCTTGGAAGGAACCGGAGGCCCCGCGTCGCTGTCCGACACCAGCGCCGATCCGACTCAATTCTATGTCGTAGATGTTGTTCCCTAATCCCAACCAACAACACTCCTCAACTTACCACAGCGTTCAATCTTCTTTCCGAAACTAACTATGAAATCACTC
>DLVS01000050.1 GCA_003445095.1 Verrucomicrobiales bacterium | reverse complement strand
GACCAATTCACCATCGAACAACTTGCCGGCGACTTGCTCCCCTACGCCACGCTCGAACAAAAGATCGCGACCGGCTTCAACCGCAATACCAAGATCAATGACGAAGGCGGTGGCGACGAGGAGGAGTACCGGACCAAGGCAGTAAAGGATCGCGTGGCGACCTTGGGCACGACCTGGCTGGGGCTGACGCTCATGTGCGCGGAATGTCACACTCACAAATACGATCCGATCACGCACGACGAGTACTACCAACTTTACGCGTTCTTCAATAACTCCGCGGACGTCGGGAATTACAACCTCGCGCCGATCGTTGAGGTCCCGGCGCCAAACCTTTCGCGAAGCGTGGAGTTTGTTCGTGAACGCCTCAAAGCGACCCGAACCGAGCTCGCCGCGGCGGAAGCAAATCTTCCAGCGGAGCAAGCTGATTGGGAACAGCGAGTGAAGTCAGCCGGTCCAATCTGGCAACTCCTAACGCTCACCAACGTTGTTTCCAATGGAGGTTCCAGCTTTACGAACCTGAGCGACGGCTCCGTGCTCGGCACTGGGCTGAACCCCATTTACGACACGATCACCTTCGAAGCCGACACCGACCTCACGGGCATCACGGCAGTACTGCTCGAAGTCCTTCCTGATCCGAGCCTGCCGAAGAATGGTCCCGGCCGCTGGGGCCAGACGGGTAACTTCATCCTCGATGAATTCGCGCTCAGCGCCACTCCGCTTGCATCAGGAGCGCGCACGGCCTCGTCCGACCGAACCGCGAGCGAACACGCGACGGAAGCTCGAACCGACTCCGCAGGTGGAACGACCAACTTATTCTTTTCCACCGCCTCGGCCGATTGGGAACAGCAATACTATCGCGCCGAGCACGCCGTGGACCGCAATCCCAAGACCGGTTGGGCGATTGGGCCGAAGTTCGGGGAACCACACTTCCTCATTGCGGAACTCAAGGACTCCGCCGGATTCACCGGCGGCACCCGACTGGGATTTCGGTTCGACCATTACCACGGCAACAGTCACACGATCGGCCGATTCCGACTGTCGGTGACCACCAATGCAGACCCGTTACTGCGCTGGCCGCTCACGCAAGAGATTACGTCCATAGTTCAAATCAACGCGGATCAGCGGACGTCGGCGCAACGGCAGCAAGTCGCCGCGTTCTATCGGTCCGTTTCTCCCACGGTCCGCCGCCTCGAAAGAGAATTGTTCCGCCTGAACCAGCGGGAAACTGAACTCGCTACTCGGAAGTACACCACACCCATCATGCAGGAGCGGGCAGAGCCGCGGAGCACCTACGTTCACGTACGGGGTAACTTTCTCGAAAAAGGCAAGCAGGTGAGCGCCGGCGTCCCCGCGATCCTCCCTCCGTTGCCGGAAGGAACTCCTACCAACCGGCTCGCGCTCGCTCGCTGGCTGGTCGATCCGGCCAATCCGCTCCCCGCTCGGGTCACCGTGAATCGCTATTGGGAACGCCTATTTGGCATCGGCCTGGTGAAGACCAGTGATGATTTTGGACGACAGGGAGAGGCGCCCTCGAATCCCGCGCTGCTCGATTGGTTGGCGACTGAATTCGTGCGCACGGGATGGGATGTGAAGGCGATGCAGAAGCTGTTGGTCATGTCGGCCACGTATCGCCAGAGCGCCGCGACGGACCCCGTGCGGCAAGAGAAGGATTTCTACAATCGCTGGCTCTCGCACGGCCCGCGTTTCCGCATGGACGCAGAGATGATTCGCGATCAGGCCCTCGCTGTGAGCGGTCTGCTCAATCTCGACCTCGGCGGACCGAGTGTTTATCCGGTCCAAGTCCCCAACTTATGGAAGGAGATCGGATTTCTCCGTCCCGAGATTGGCATGGATGAGTGGCCCGTGAGTGAAGGACCTGATTTGTACCGGCGGGCGGTTTACACCTTCTGGCGACGAGTTTGCACGTATCCCACCTTGGCTACCTTTGACGCCCCGAGCCGCGATGTGTGCGTGGCGCGTCGCCCCCGTACGAACACGACGTTGCAAGCGCTCGCCGGACTCAACGAACCCACCTTGCTCGAAGCCGCTCGCGTGTTCGCCCAACGGATCATGACCGAAGGCGGTACCGATCCAGCGCAACAACTCGATTTCGCCTTCCGCACGTGCCTCGGGCGCGCGCCTTCTCCGGCTGAGCGCGGACGTCTCCTCGCCTTCTTGAAACAACAACTCGCCAGTTACACGCTCGATCCACACTCGGCCGCACAATTGGTCCAAGTTGGGGCCGCCACACGTCCCGCGTCGCTCGACACGCGCGCCTTGGCCGCCTGGATGATGGTCGCCAATGTGTTGTTCAATTTGGATGAGTCTCTAACGAAAGGGTAAGAGCTAATCGTTCCGACCACTGACCACCGAATACTGATCACTGATTCCCATGAACCTCCCGCCCCCCGTCCTCGATCACGTTCGCGACACCACCCGCCGCCGCTTCCTCCAGCAATGCGGCACCGGAATGGGTGCCCTCGCTTTGGGATCCCTGCTCAATGATCGGCTTTTCGCGGCCGGGGCAAGCGTCGCTCCAGACCAGCCGTTGGCCCCGCATTTTGCGCCGAAGGCGAAGAACATCATCTATCTCTTCCAATCCGGCGGTCCGTCGCATCTCGATTTGTTCGACTACAAACCGGAACTCAACAAGCGCGACGGCCAGGCGGTCCCCGAAGACTTGGTAAAGAACGTTCGCCTCGCGCAGATCGGCAAGAATGCAGCGCTACTTGGCACGCGGTACAAGTTTGCGCAGTACGGAAAATCTGGCGTGTGGTTGTCCGAGCTCCTTCCGCAACTCCAGACGATCGTCGATGACGTGTGTTTCGTGCAGGGCTTCTATTCCGAGGCCTTCAATCACGATCCCGCTACGATCTTCATGAACACCGGGGCGCAACTTTCCGGCCGGCCGGCCATGGGTTCCTGGTTCAGCTACGGCCTGGGCAGCGAGAACAAGGATCTGCCGGCCTTCGTGGTGTTGATGACGGGAGTCGGCCAGCCCCTCACGAACGCGGCCTGGGGAAGTGGATTCCTACCGACCGTGCATCAAGGAGTGCAATTGCGCTCGCAGGGCGATCCAGTGCTCTTCGTGAGCAATCCGCCCGGAATGGGCGCGGAACGGCGGCGTCAATCGCTCGACACTCTCCGCGACCTCAACCAGATGCGCCACGACGTGCTTCAGGATCCGGAGATTTCCACGCGAATTGCGGCGTACGAAATGGCCTACCGCATGCAAACCAGCGTCCCCGACGTCATGGATATCTCGAAGGAGCCCGCGAGGATGCATGAGGTCTACGGGACCACGCCCGGGCGCGCCTCCTTCGCGAATAACTGCCTGTTGGCGCGCCGCCTCGTGGAACGCGGCGTTCGCTTCGTCCAATTGTACCATCGCGGCTGGGATCACCATGGCGGTCCCGATGGCAATCTTGTCTTCGACCTCAAGAAACGTTGCCTCGAAACCGATCAACCGACCGTCGCCTTGGTTCGCGATCTAAAGGAGCGCGGCCTGCTCGACGAAACTTTGGTAATTTGGGGCGGCGAGTTTGGCCGCACACCGATGATGCAAGGTGCCCTCAAGCCGGACCAAATCGGTCGTGACCATCATCCGCATGGGTACACGATCTGGATGGCCGGAGGAGGCATTAAACCCGGAGTCGTCTATGGCAAAACCGACGACTTCGGATTCTTCGCGGTGGAAAACAAGGTCCACGTCCACGACCTGCATGCCACCATTCTACATCAGTTTGGTTTTGATCACACCCACCTCACCTATCGCTTCCAAGGCCGCGACTACCGCTTGACGGATGTGCACGGCGAAGTAGTGCCGGCAATCCTGGCGTAGGTCGCAGTTGGGAGCGAGCTGCCAGCCTACCGTTTCGCAGGTTGCCAACCTGCGAGCGCGGGACGGCAAATCCGGCGCCCACATTACTCCTGGGCCAGTCCTGCGACCGACGCCCCAGCCGACGGGAAGTCGGCGACACGGCAGACAAGGCGATGAACGCTACTTCTGACTTCGTCGTGCCGTCAGTAATTGATCCGCCGTGGGCCGTTCACTGAGTCCACACGCTGCCCCAAGTATCCTGCAGCTCGCTCCAATCAGCCGCGTTATTCATGCGCGCTTCGCCGAGGGATTGTTGGGCCGCCGCGTTGTCGGCCGCCGCGTTGGCTTCAATTTCGAGACGTTGTTGATACGCGTCGTATTCCGCTTGGCGTCCGACGTACATGGCTTTCTGAGTAGAATCGGGGAAAACATAATACGTCGTCCCGCCGCGCTGAACGGTCGAAACCTTGCCCGGAGGAAGCGCCTGTAGTCTCGCCATCTCGGCCGGAGTTGCGGCCGGAACAACCTTGAATCCAGACGCCGCCAAACGGCTTTCCGTCGCCTGAGTGGGTGATGTCGTGGAACAACCTAAAATTCCCAGAGCCAGGGCTCCGGCCAACAACATGACTCGCAGAATCTGTACCTTCATAAATCTTGGTTAGTTCAAAGCTTCAATAAAATGGCCAAGGTCCCCAGACGCCCCAGGGATCACCAACCACCACGCCTTCGCCGACGAATCCCCACGGGGCATTGCTCACGGCCGTCGCCTCAGCGTTGAGTATTTCGGCGTTGGAGCTCGCCGCGTCGGCCGCGAGGGATTGTTTCCGCGCTTGGTCGTCCAGCAACAATCGCTGATAGGCGTCGTATTGCGGGTTCGTGCCGACATACAACAAGTTTTGGCTCCGATCAGGATACACGAAGTAGGCATTGCCGTTGCGATTCACGACCGAGACTTTTCCCGCCGGCAACGTCGCCAATTGTTGCTGCTGGGCTGGGGTCGTGGCAGGCACAACCTTAAATCCCGAAGCGGCCAACCGCCTCTCCGTCGTCCGCGAATTCGTCGTCGCACAACCGGCGCCCAACCAGAGCAGAGCCACACTGCTGAACACCACCATCCACACTCGCGCAATTCTCATAGAGTCTTTCTGAAACGTTGGCGGGCGAGCCTAACGAAAGCCTCTCGGCGGTCGAGGGGATTCGCGGCATTGTGGGTCTCCGTCAAAATGGTAAGGACGAGTTCCACCTCGTCCCCATCCAGATCCGCAGCGTGCGTGGTGTTTCCACCGGGAAATCACGGGAGAGCCGACACGCCAAACTGTTCCGTTCTTTCCTCGTCGCGGTGTTCACCAGTCTCTCGGTAATTAATGGGCCACGGTGGAACATCGCCCTCCATGAACCGTAGGGGTGGGGCGACGGTTTACGGAGCCGTTCACGTGAGTAAGGCTCCCATTCGCCGAGTCGCGTTCGGCTCGTCGAAACGTTGCCCTGCGGGGTTGCCCATCGCATGGAATTTGGTCGAGAATGCCGAATGTCCTCCACAATCGTCGCACTATGAAACTCTCCCGCGTCCCATCACGCGCCCGATGCCAAGTCTTCGCTGGAATTGTCGCGCTGCTAGTCACCTCTCGTCCAACAGCGGCGGCGGAGACCAATCGTTGGATTCAACTCTTCAACGGACGCGATCTCTCGGGCTGGGACACGTATCTCGGACCCGCCAGCGGCGGTTATCACGATCCGGCAACGACGAAAGAAAAGCCCATCGGTCTCAATACCGATCCGCTGGGCGTTTTCTCCGTGGTCGAACTCGACGGCACCACAGTGATTCGTGTCTCGGGACAGGTCTTCGGCGCGATCACGACTAAAGCGGAGTACGACAATCACCACATCCGCGTCGAGTACAAGTGGGGCAAGAAGAAGTGGCCACCGCGTGATGGGCCACAACATCACCGTGACACCGGAATCCTCTATTGGTGCATCGGACCGCAGGGGGCGGGCAGTATGGCCTGGATGCGTTCGGTGGAGTGTAACGTCATGGAGAGAGGGGTCGGTCAATGGTGGTCCGTCGCGGGCAGCTACGTGGATATCGAAGGCAAAAACGTCGTCTTGGAACGAGAGCCGTGGGTGCCCTACCCCGGAGAAGGACCCGGCGAAGAGTGCATCGTGTATCGACGGGGCGATCCTCAGTTTACTACCGCCGGAGGAATTACCTCGGCAATCGATCCCGAGAAGCCCCATGAGTGGAACGTGTGCGAAGTTATCGCCTGGGGAAACGTGGGCATCCACCTGCTCAACGGCCAAGTCGTGCTTGTTTTGGTCAACCCTCGTTACAAGGAAAATGACCGCGAGTTCGCGCTAACCCGTGGCAAAGTCCAACTCCAGTCGGAGGGCGCCGAGGTGTTCTTTCGGAAAGTCGAAGTTCAATCAGTAAACGAAATCCCGTCGGAGCTCCTCTCGCACGTCCCGTCGAGTTCGCCCGATGAGAAGGGTTTCGTGCCACTCTTCAGCACGACGGCCCATGAAGGCTGGGCGCAATCGGGACCAGGTCAGTTCAAACTGGAAAACGGAGTCGCCACCGGAATCGGTGGAATGGGGCTCTGGTGGTACACGAATCGAATGTTCACGAACTTCGTAATTCGTGGTGAGTTTCTCCAGGAGCAGGAAGGAGCGGACTCGGGTGTGTTCCTGCGGTTTCCCCATCCCGGCCAAGATCCTTGGGTGGCCGTGAAGCAAGGCCACGAAGTTGAAATCGGTGAGGCCGACCCCGAGAAGCCTACTTGGCGCACGGGCTCGGTGTATCCGTTCAAGGCTGCCTCGCGTGCCAACACCAAACCGCCAGGACAATGGAACACCTACGAGATTACTTGCGTGGGGCAGAACTACGCGGTGCGCATCAATGACAAGTTAGTCACCACGTGGACGGATCCGGATTACCGCACTGCGGCTGGTTTCGTCGGATTGCAAAACTACAACGACCAAATCGTCCGCCATCGCAACGTGCGCATTAAAGATCTACCCGGTTCTCAATGACATACCTGGCTCCTCTTCGTCTGGGCATCATTGGTTGCGGCAATGTCTTGAGTGCCTACCGCGCGGCGGCGGATAAGCTCAAGGCTCGTGGTTGGGCTGAGATCACGGCGGCTTGTGGACGCGAATCCCAACGGACGAGAGTGCTCCAGGAACTCGGACCCGTTCGATTCACGGTCCAGCCCGAGGAGATCTGTGCCGACCCCGACATCGATATCGTCATCATCCTCACTTCGATGTCCGAGCACGCGGCATTAGCAGATCAGGCGTTGGCAGCAGGAAAGCATGTTTTGGTGGAGAAGCCGCTGGCCACTTCGCTGGACGATGCGGAGAAAGTCTTGGCGACAGCCCAACGCAGCAAAGGTCTTCTTGTATGCGCACCGTTCACAGTGCTAAGCCCCACGTTCCAAATTCTTTCCCGCCGAATTCGTGCCGGAGATATCGGGCAACCTTGTTCGGCTCGCGCGCGCTATGGCTGGGCCGGCCCTTCTTGGAGTGAGTGGTTCTATCGGCCAGGTGGCGGTTGCTTGTTTGATTTGGGTGTGTACTGCCTCACCAGCCTCACGGGATTGTTGGGGCCAGCGCGGCGCGTCACCGCCTTCACCGGAGTCGCCGTTCCCGAGCGTGAAATCAATGGACGGCGAATTCGAGTCGAGGCCGAAGATAACGCTCAAGTCTTGCTCGATTTCGGCGGGGGTTGCTTCGGCGCGGTCACCAGCGGATTCACGATGCAGCAGTACCGGAACCCCGCGTTGGAGGTTTATGGAACGACCGGAACCATCCAAATGCTCGGTGATGATTGGGATCCGGACGGCTATGAACTTTGGCAAAACGAAGTGGGTTGTTGGCAATGCTTCAAGGAAACTGATCCCGATTGGCACTGGACCGATGGCCTGAATCATCTCGTCGAATGTATCCGAACCCGGAAGCGACCGTCGGTGACCCCGGAGCACGCACGCCACGTGTTGGAGATCATGTTGAAGGCGCAACAATCAGGTCGCGAAGGCAAGGCATTCGACTTAACGACCACGTTCACCGTGCCGGAATTTGCCGAAGCCGCGCTCCAAGAAGCTGCGCATTTACAGCATGACCGCACACGGGAACAACGGAATGAATGAGGCTCATCGCCTTTGCTCGCCAACGGCGAATCTCTTCGGCTCAATCGGCCGATGCCCCGTTGGCTCGTCTGGACATTGCTGGCCCTGGTGTCATGGGGTGTGTGGGCGGTCTTCTCGAAGCTGATCGGCGACGGTCTATCGGCAACCCACAGCCAGGCGTTATCCACCATTGGCCTGCTGCCGTTAATGTTGGTTCTGGCGGTCGCCAAGAGGTCAACGAATCCCGGCTCCATGCTACGTGGGGCCTCCTTTGCGCTCGGAGCAGGTTTGCTCAGCGCTTTTGGCAACTTGGCCTACTATGATATTCTGCAACGCGGCGGAAAGGCGGCGACCGTGATTCCGCTCACGGCGCTTTATCCGTTGGTCACGGTGCTGCTGGCGGTTCTGTTTCTGCACGAGAAGCTCAACCGGTTTCAAATGGGCGGCGTGTTACTTTCTCTCGGAGCAATCTACTTGTTTAACGTGACTAGCGAGCGGGGCCTCTTGAGCAGCGCGTTGGGTATCGCGCTGCTGCCCCTTTTGCTTTGGGGCGTCTCGGGGTTCTTTCAAAAATTGTCGACCAACCATCTTTCCGGTCCGCGTTCGGCGCTCATGTACTTTGTGGCGTTCCTCCCCGTGGCCTTGGGTATCGTGTGGCGGGAGCCAGTCGCGAGTGGCCAGATCAATCCTCGAATCTGGGCTCTGGTCTTGACGCTGGGCCTCTTCCTGGCCTTGGGGAACTTCGCCTTGATGATGGCATTTGCCCGGGGCAAGGCAGCGATCATTGCGCCGCTCGCCGCCATGTATCCATTGGTGAGCGTGCCTGTGGCGATCCTCTTCTTCGGTGAGAGGGTCGGATCGCGCGAGTTGATCGGCATTGGCCTGGCTCTGCTCGCGAGCATCGCACTGGCGTGGGAAACAAAACCGCCGCCACCGGATCAGGTATGTTCAAACCGGCCAAGTAACGTAGCTTAACCGGTACGGCCGAATCAGCATCGCGCCTCGAGCTTTGTGAGTGTGGCTAATGATTGGAGTCCCGGCCTTCCGCTCGGATCAAGGGATCCTTTGAAGCCTGACGTTGTCTGAGGTAGCCTGCGCGCTTGCCATGACTGAAGGCGAATCTCGTGAGGAAATTCGAGCGCTCTTGGTGGACACTTTGATGCTGTCCGTGCCGGCCGCCGAAATTACCGATGACCGGCCCTTGTTCGGCCCCGGCAGCCTCGGGCTGGACTCGGTGGATGCGTTGCAACTCGTGGTCGAGCTCGACAAGCGCTACGGGCTCAAAATCGCCGATGCCGCGGTTGCCCGGCAGGTCTTGGCGAGTGTGACTTCCATCACGAACGCGGTGCGGCAACACTGCTCGGCGCTTCCGGCCGAGACTGGCCATTGAGCCCGCCGATCGCTGTCCTCATCCCGCTGTATCGAAGGCAGCGCGCTTCTCAGCCACACCCCGCTCAAACCGAAACGCGGCCCCTGCGCCGGTCGCCAGATTAGGGACGTCCGTCCCAGGAGCAGTCGCTGCCTGGGACGTTCATTGTTCCGAGGACGCGTCGTAGCCATCGAATAAACGTCCGAGAAGCCGCACTCCAAACCCCGCTTCGACCGCCAGTACTGCCCCAGCGCAGAGGCCGCTGGCAATCAAGGCCAATTCGAGGACGGTAAGCCATTGGACCAAGAGGAACACGCCGATGGCAATTGCACCCGCCGGCGCGAGGGCAAGCAATAAGGCGGCGAGTTGAGCGAGTCCGAACAGCAGACGCTGTCCGACGGCCTCGAAGCCGGGCTGTTGAATGTCCTTGCCGGGCTTGGCCCAGGCCGGGAATAGCAAAGTCGCGGCGCTGGGAATGATGGCGTTGACGAAATTGAGCGGAATTACCGTGAGCAATGCTCCGATCGCCCCGGAGAGCACGAGGGAAAACTCGAGCGGCGGATTCGGGCCGATGGATGCCGTAGTCAACACCACGGCCAGCGCGAGCAGTCCTTGAGCGGCCGAAATTATAATCGCTGGACCGAGCATTTCACCCAAGACGATTTGCCAGCCCGGCAATGGATAAACCTTCAGGACGTCAAGCATTCCCAAGTCCTGGCGCAAACCGGAGCTGACCTTTGTGCCCCCCATCAAGGCAACGGCCAGGAAAGTCATAGTGGAAAGGCCCCATAGGGTCACTTTCGCCGGCTGGGGCCAGGGCCCCCACCGCGCGACCAGGGACAGAATCACGACCCCCGCACTGAACCAGGCCAGTTTGCGGGGAGTCGCGCGGCCGGCGATCAGGTTCTTCCACATCAATCCGATGGGCGGCCAACCGAGCGAGGCCAACATGAACGGCGCGGGAACTTTCTTTTTGGGGACCTGGATTCCCGATTGCCGGCCCGCTCGCGCGGACGCCATGACCTGAGCCCGCTTTTCCGAGTGCGCCAAGGACGCCTCCTCAAACGCCACATCGCTTCGTTCAACCCACCAGTAGTGAATGGCTAGCAAGGCGACGACCGGGACCAAGGCTTGCAGAAACTCGCCGGTGCTCGCCGCGAACCAGGGATGGACCGCCCATCGAAACGGCAACAACAACCACGGGCCCGGTCCGGTCGTCAACGCGAGCTCCGCCCAGTCCTTCAATTCACCAGCGATTACTCGTGGATCGTCCGCGAAGGATGGTAACGACGGCAACATCCGGACCCACACCACCGCCAGAGCGACCAAGCCTCCAAATAAACCGACGGCAAGAAGTCGTCTCAGCCAGGAAGACAAACCGCGCTCGGTCAAGCGTTGCACTGCAAACGACGCGCCGATGCTGTGCAGGTTTAGCAGCGTGAGAACCAACCACCATCCGAGAACATGGAACACAACCAGTCCGTCCGCGGCGAATCGTCCCGTGAAGATCGTCAAGACCAGAGCCGAGATCAGAGTTCCTAGTTGGCCACGGAGCAGTTTGTACCGGATTAGCATTTTCCGGGACAACGGGGCCGGCAGCAGGAAGGCGAGTTCGGTCTCCGAGAATTGCAGCGCCGCCCGCGAGCTGGTGAAGATCCACTGAGCAGCGACGAACACGAGTAGCACCAACGCCGCGCCGCTTTGAATGAGGGTGCTGGCACTCTCTGACAGTTCGAACGGCGTCCGACGAGATCCGAAATTTCCCAATAGAGCCCGCCCTAACCACAGGTACAGCCAACCCAAACCAACGACCGCACCGATCAAATACTTCGGTTGCTTGAGTCGGCGCACGCGCACCTTCAGCGCGTTGAACAATGATCGGGTCTGCAAGAAGACCAGGGCCAGAATCAGACTTCGGAGATGCATTGTTTGTCGCGCGTGGAGGCATCCCGCTTAGCCGTAACCACGCAGTAGAAAAACGTGAAAAACCACGAATGGACACCAATTCACACCAATCGACCGATAATTTCGCGGGACGACGCTGGCTGGTCGGACTCACTTTTCAGTGACCACGACCCGCTCCTCCGAGAGCTTTGTTTTGACCTCTGCCTATTGGTGTTCATTCGTGTCTATTTGTGGTTGAACTGAATTGTCCGGCTTAGGCCGGCGGAGCTTGGACCGGAGGCACTGCGCCAGCCGAATCGTCCGTGGCAATCCGAATGAACACGTCCTCCAAGCTCGCACCTTCATGTCCGGCGAATTCTTGACGCACTTCGGCGAGCGTCCCGTAAGCAACTCTTACTCCCTTCTTGAGAATGAGCACATGGCTGCACAGCTCTTCGAGGAGATGCAATAGGTGCGAACTGATCACGATCGCGGCCCCTTCTTGGCCCAGCCGGCGAATCGTGTCCTTCATGCGACGAATCGCGAGCGGATCGAGTCCGGTCAAGGGCTCATCGAAGAATACGACTTTGGGCGAGTGAATGAGTCCGCACGCCAACGCAACCTTCTGTTTCATCCCGCGCGACAACTCCGCCGGCAAATGATCCGCCCGATCCGTCAATTCGAGTTCCGTCAGCAGCGGTGGAATCCGCGCGGCCGCGTCGGCAACCTGATACAACCTCGCAGTGAATTCGAGGTGTTGTCGAATGGTGAGATAATCGAACAAGCGAGGTTCGTCGGGAAAGAAGGCCAGCTCTTGCTTCGCGGCGACAGGCGCTTGAGCCAGATCGTGACCCGCAATCTGAACCCGGCCGCGCGTCGGCGGGATGATTCCAGCGAGGCAGCGCAGCGTGCTGGTTTTCCCGGCGCCATTGGGTCCTACCAGCCCCAGCAACTGGCCCGAGCGAACCACAAACGAGAGATCTGTCACGGCCGCAAAGTCCCCGTACAGCTTCGTCAGTCCCTCCACCTCGATCATGTCGGCCATTTCCTCGCAGAGCCCGCTAAGGGAAACACGCGAAATCGCATTTCGCCTCCACACTCCCGATATCGTTTCAATGCCACCAGTAACCCCGCACCAGCAATCCAACTACCGCCAACAGCAACAGCGTCGCGGTAATCCACCACAACGCCGCTAACGGTCTCCGGCGCGCCTCGCCTGCTTCTTCACGCGCCCATTCCTCTGCGTCGAAGTCGTCGGGATCCGCAATGCCAAGCCGTTGTTCCAGGGCGGTATCGTTCCAACCCGTTTCCTCGTCAGCGCCACATTCTGGACACGCCTGGGCTGTTTCCGGCACCAAGGCACCGCAATTCGGGCAGATTTCCGGAGGCGAAGCCATGATGCGCTTGACCCGCACCGCGAGTGCGAAGACGTCACTTTTGCAGAAATCCCTTCGGCGACTTGGGGTGCGGTCCGTCGAATGGCAATTCATCCGGCGTCACGCGAACATCTGTTGTAAGTTTCAGGGGCGTCACCGCTCCCACGTCATAGGTCAGTTCCGCAAAATAGGCCGTCCAGCCTTCGGCCGGCTTCGGGACGCTGGCCACGTAGGTCCCCGGTTCGACCGGGGCCAACGGTACGGACTTGTATACCGAGCCGGCCACTTCCATGCGGAAGTCACGGACGCCAGAATTGTATCCGGTCCACAACACGACTTCTTTGGGGACGTCTTGAGTCGTAATTTTCAAGGTCCCGTCAGGTTCATGCTGCCAAGTGAATCGCGGCAGCGGGACTTGATTCGCGATGGCATATTGCCAGGCGAGCAGCGTTTCGTAGGCGTCACTTCCGCGCATTGAGTGATCGGTGTTCGCCACGTACCGAAGGTATTTGGGCGCGGGTAGTTCGTTGAAATAGAACTGTGAGGAATCGGGCAGGAAGAATTGGTCGCCCGCCGCATTGAGGAGCAGCTTGGGTATGGTAAATCGCTCACGATAGCTGAACGGGTCTTCGATCTTGTTCAACACCTCCATTTCCGGCGTTCCCAACCAATCCATGATCCGATGCTGCTCGGAGTAGTTGCCAACGGCGGGCGCATAAAAACCATAGGCGCGATAGTGATGGTCCATGGATTTCGTCACATTCAACACGTCGATGACGATCGGACAAATCGCCACAACCCGGCGATCCACGGCGGCAGTGGTCCACGTGGTCCAACCCCGCTTGGACCCCCCGGCCACTACGAAGGTGTCCACGGTCGCTTTCCCGCCGGCCTCCGACGCGAGAAACTCGGTGACGGCATCCATGGCGCGCACCGCCGCCTTGGTCATCGGCAACCGGGCAGGCCAAGTCTCATCGCCCGTCCGCAGGAACTTGTCCCAGGTGTATCCGATTAGGTCATCTTCCGTCCGCTCCTGACCATCGCCTCCGAAAATCAGCGGTTGATTGGGAACCATCTTCAGTTCCGCCACCACGCAACGAGTGTCTTTCGCAATGCGAATAAGCTCGCGGGTTGGAGTTGGGGGCTTGGAAGCTTTATTGTTCCCTCCGGAGATGAAGAGCAGGCCCGTCGTGTGAGCAAGATTGTCCGGTTTGACCACCAACAACCAATGTCGCCAAGTGGGTTGATTGACTTCGTTGGTGGTGCGCCAGGTCTGGGAAATGAGATCAAGGGCGTAGCCGGTAGCGCTTTCGTCGCGCATCGACATTGCCATCTTCCAGGAATAGCTCGGGTCTGGCTGAGCGACATAGCGGTCTAGCGCCGTCTGTTCGGCGGCCGGTACGGACCGGGGTTCCGCCCTCGCCGAGAGGAGGTCAGCGCCCAGGAGTGCAACACTCAGGCCCACGACCACTGATCGCCGAATCGAACCCAGCAGACGACGGGGGTGTGGAAGCGTCGGTGATTGAAGGAGAGAAGAATGTTTCGGCGAAGGCGTGCGGTGAACCGCGGGATTTTGACCGGGCATGCGGCCACGACGCTGGCGCGAGTTTAGTCCCGGCGCGAGGGGAATTTGAGCACATTCCACAATTGCCACAATTGCTGCCTCGTTCCGTCTACGGACGCGCGACTGTCGCTGGGATGGGCTGCTCCGCTTCCGGGAGTTCGCATCGCCAAAGGCTGGACCGACTGTCCCGCGGGTCGGCCGCGCGTGGCACGCCGTTGTTGTCCACCACTAACCAAATGCCGTCGGCAGCAACCACCAAGCCTTCGACAAATCCATACGGCAAAGGATTGAGATATCCGTAACGGGGATCGCGCTCGATCGCGCCGTAATCATAGGCCGCCTCTACCTTCTCTTTGACGGGTTCGACTTTAAGAATGCAATGACTCTCCCGACAGAGCACCCACAGCCGCTGCTGAAACCAGCACAAGTCTGAATAGTGGATATCGCGGGCCGGGCGTCCGGGCGGCGAAACCGAGAAGCTGCCGGTGACCGACAGCGACGCGAGCGCCACCCGGACGATTCGCCCAGTGTCGCGTTCATTCGCGAGGAATAGTGTATCGCCTCCGACCGCGATACCTTCCCAACCGGCGTTGCGGTCTCGGCTGAACCAGCGCTGCACCGGGCTCCAATCCACGATCAAGCCTTCGGTCTTCTCGGTCTGAGGATCGTAACGAAACACACCGCGGGAAAATTCGTCGCACACGTACAAACGTCCGGCCGAATCCTGCGCCAGCCCTTCTAAATCATACGCGCGGGCCTTCTTTCCGGAGGCTTGATCCAGCGCCGCCGCCGAAAAGACTCCGGGCCAAAGCGTCAGCTTGGCCACCTCACCCCGCGCCGGGATTTCAATGCGATAGACGCCCGCTTGCTTATCATTAACCGTGCAGAGCGTGCCATCGGGAAGCCGCAGCAGACCCGAGGCATCAAATCGCTCGGCAGCAATTGGCGGTTGCAGACGCCAAGCAGCCGCCATGCGTAATTCGGTGCTCGCTTCGGGCAGTTTTTCGGGCGGCGTGGCGAGTTCTCCCCTGGTGGCCCACCAGCCCAACATCCAGGTCACCCACCCCAGTTGCCACCCACGCAAGTACACCGAAGATGTGTAAGTGCTACCGGCCGAAGCTCAAGGGGCGTTCCCGTCGACCGACGAGTTTTCCGGCGAACCGGAACCGCCCGCCGCCAACGGTTTCTTGCCATCATGACGGCACGGGAACGTCACAAACCGATTTACTAATTTCGAACCGTCGGTAGGTTCCCGCGCACACGATATTCCTTTCCCACTATGGGCAACGAAACTGAACTCTTCCCCCTCGGGCAAACCACGCTCTACCGTGAGTTTCAGGCTGAAAAAGACGAAATTCTTCGCCACAAATGGCTCGAATCCGAAAAGGTCGGATACGACATCGGATTCGAATGGGCCTTAGTGGATTGGACCACGCGGCATCGGGCTGCCTGGCAGCGATCCCGCCACATGAACCCCGCGTGGCAGTCCGCGTGAGGTCAACTTTTCTGCTCCTTTAAGGCGGTCCGGTGAGGCCGCCAAGGTGCTTGTGAATTCGGCTCCATCTCCTCCCCAAACGCCGGTCCTGCGTGCCAGGCCGGCGTTTTATTTTTCACGATGAACGGCCTCCTCCTTGACGCTACCGGATTGACCCGAGCGATCGCGCGCATGGCGCACGAGATCGCGGAGCGAAATCCGCAAACGTCCGAACTCGCCATGGTCGGGATTCAGAAAGGTGGGATCACACTATCCCGACGTTTGGCCAGCGTGCTCGAACGCATTTGCAATCATGCGGTGCCGCTGGGCGTTTTGGACGTTTCGATGTATCGTGATGATCTGAACGTTCGAGCCGCGCCCGATATCCAGCCGACGCAAGTTCCGTTTGATGTCGCCGGCCGCACCATCGTCTTGGTGGACGATGTACTGTTCACCGGGCGAACCGTCCGGGCGGCGCTCGATGCGTTGCATGACCTCGGCCGTCCTCGGCGAGTGCAACTGGCGGTCCTCGTCGATCGCGGCCATCGCGAACTCCCGATCCGCGCCGATTTCGTGGGCAAGAATGTCCCCACTTCAAACACTCAGTGGATTAAGGTGCGGCTCACCGAAGGTCAGAGTAACGATGCCGTGGAGCTTGAGGAAGTGCCCCGATGAGCTGGAACCGCCGCCATCTCCTGGATTTGCAGTCGTTGTCAGCGGAAGAACTGACCACGGTTCTACACACCGCCCGAGCCTTCAAAGCCATCGGCGAACGCGCGATCAAGAAGGTACCCGCCCTGCGCGGCCGCACAGTGGTCAATCTCTTCGTCGAGCCGAGCACCCGAACGCGAATCAGTTTCGAACTGGCCGCGCTTCGCCTCAGTGCCGACGTTATCAATTTCACCGCCGAGGCTAGTTCGTTGAAAAAAGGCGAAACCCTGAAGGACACGTTGCACAACCTGGAATCGTTGAACGCCGAGTTCATCATTCTGCGTCACGGCGCGAGCGGCGCTCCCCACTTTCTGGCCCGTTTTGCGCAGGCCCACATTGTCAATGCCGGCGACGGTGCCCACGAACATCCCACGCAAGGACTTCTCGACACGTTCACCATCTACGAGAAAAAGGGACGAATTGAGGGGCTGAACGTTACCATCCTCGGCGACATCCTCTACAGCCGAGTGGCGCGTTCGAACATTTGGGCGCTGAGCCGCTTGGGCGCCAACGTCACCTTATGCGGTCCTTCCACGCTGGTTCCGGAAGTTTTTGCGACGCTGCATCCGCGCGTCCGCGTGACGTGGGACCTCGAGACGGCGCTGCGCGGAGCCGACGTGGTCAACCTCCTGCGCATCCAGCACGAGCGCCAACGGGCCAGTGCCTTTCCCAGTATCGGTGAATACGCGTCGCTCTTCGGTCTGAACCCAACGCGAATGCAGTGGATCAAACCCGATGCCCTGATCATGCACCCGGGACC
>DLVS01000705.1 GCA_003445095.1 Verrucomicrobiales bacterium | reverse complement strand
TGGCTGGCCGACGGGGTGGAGCGCAAAGCCACGGAACATGCCATCCGGTACTTGGTGCCGGACCATTTGCGCGAAGTGAAGGCACGGCGAGAGGCCCTGGTGGACAAGACGCTGGAACAGGTACAGGCGCGCCTTCTTGGTGAGATTCGCCACTGGGACCAGCGAGCCAACGACCTCAAAGCCCGCGAGGAAGCGGGTAAAGCTGGCGACAAGCTGAACTCCGCCAACGCCCGGAAACGCGCCGACGACCTGAAAGACCGTCTCCAGAAGCGCCGCTCGGAACTTGCACTGGAACGGCAGATCAGCGCCCGACCGCCGACCGTTCTGGGCGGGGCATTGGTGATTCCAGCGGGATGGTTTTCCACCGCTGCTGGGGCCGACCACGCGGGACTCCTGCGCGAAACGTCGCCGTCCTATGGAGCCGCAGACCCAGAGGTGGAGCGCCTGGCGATGGAGGCAGTGCTCGCCCATGAGCGGTCCCTTGGCTTTGAGCCGCGAGATGTATGCAAAGAGAACCGCGGCTACGACATTGAGTCGCGCTACCCCAAGGATCACGCCAAGGCGGGCCAGTTGCGGTTCATTGAGGTCAAGGGACGGGTCGCCGGTGCGGACACGGTCAGCGTCACCAAGAACGAGATTCTCACCGCCCTGAACAAACCGGATGACTTCATCCTGGCGCTGGTCTTCGTTGAAGCCGGCCGAGCCGAGAAGCCTCGCTATCTCGACCGGCCTTTCGAGCAGGAACCAGACTTTGCTACCGCCAGCATAACCTACAGGCTCGCCGAGTTGCTGAAGAGGGTGGAGCGATAACCGATCCATGAATCAGCTCGAACAATCGAAGCCATTTCGTGTGCTGTCTTTGGACGGTGGGGGAATGCGTGGCCTCTATACCGCGACTGTCCTCGACACACTGGCCAAGCACTTCGCCTCACGACGCGGAGTCGGAGCGTTGGACATCGGAAAGGGTTTTGACCTTATTGTCGGCACCAGCACGGGAGGAATTCTAGCAACCGCCCTAGCTCACGGGCAACCGCTGAAGAAGCTTCTGGATTTGTATCGAGTCGAAGGGCCGACGATCTTCTCTGATCCAATGCCCGACACCGGTCAGGGATTCAAAATGCTCCGCTGGTTGTGGCGCAACAAATCGAAGGCCGCGAACAAGAATTCTCACTTGAGAAACGTTCTTGAGCGCTTCTTTAAGGACGAGACTTTGGGGCAGCTCTTTCAGCGAAGAGGCATTGGTCTCTGCATCCCGTCGGTAAGAGCCGAACAACAGACGACCAAGGTCTTCAAGACGCCGCACACCGGAAGACTCACTTTTGATTCAGGTTATCGTTTAGTTGATGTCTGCATGGCTACTAGTGCCGCCCCAATTTTTCTACCGTTGGTCGACATTCCTGACCCAAACGCCGACGGGCAGAACTTTGTTTATGCGGACGGCGGCCTGTGGGCAAACAATCCAGTATTGGTCGGTATCCTTGAAGCATTAGAGCTGACGGCCGCGTCGAGGCGTCCAATTCAGGTTCTCTCCGTCAGCACTTGCGCCGCACCAGAGGGTGAATTGATCACACCCGGTGCTGAGAGTTTTGGGGTCGTCCAGTGGCGAGCCGGAACAAAGATCGTCTCGCTTTCTCTAAACGCGCAGGCCGCGGGACATCAATACATGGCCAAGCTGTTTCAAGATCGGCTACGGGAACTCGGTTGCTCAATCACGGTGACGCGACTTCAGTCTTCCTCACTCTCTACTGATCAGATGCGCTGGATGCGCTTGGATGCTGCTTCGTCCGAGGCGCTCCGTTCGCTTTCGCAGCTCGGCAGCCACGACGGCCAAACGGCAATCGGCCTCTGCGACGGTGGCAGTTCCTGCACCTGCGCTGATGGGCTGTTAATTCGAGACGTTTTCAACGACATGCCAACAAAACAACCGAACGAGGATTGACCGATGCACAAATGCTCCAACGACATTCGCACCTACCATGATGATGATGTGATGATTTCCGCAGAGACTCGCGCCAAGCTGCGTGAGAATCGCAACGCGAATCGGGATCGGCTTAAAGATAATCTGAAGGATAAAAAGAAGCCCGCACCGCTTCGATTCCAAAAACAGGGGTCTTACGCCATGCGAACCACTATTCATGAGCACGAGAACGCCTATGACATTGATGACGGCGTTGTCTTTGCCAAGAGCGCTCTGGTAGGCGAACGCGGTGGCGATATGACGGCCTTGAGCGCACGCCAGATGGTCTGCGACCACTTGAAGGACAAACATAAGCGGTTCGACAAGCAACCCGAGGTCCTAAAGAATTGCGTCCGGGTCTACTACAAGGAAGGGCACCATGTGGATGTTCCAGTTTATCGAGAGTCTAGCGATGAGGAGAGCGGATTCACGTTAGACCTTGCATCATCAGACTGGCGGGAGTCGGACCCCGCCGAGATCAACGTCTGGTTCGACGGGCAGCTAGCGAAAAAGCGATCCGACAGAGACGACGATGACCCGCAGATGCGTCGGATGGTGCGGCTGTTGAAGCGCTATGCGAAGAGTCGACCTAGCTGGACTCTTCCAAGCGGATTTATCCTCACGGTTCTGGTTGATGACAAGTATTCCGCATTCGACGAGCTGGAAGATCGATGCTTCTACAACCTCATCGTCGCGATTAAGGGCCGCTTGGACGCTTCACTGGTCGTCATGAATCCCGTTCAAGAGGAGACCCTCACGAAGGATGACCCAGACCCGAAGATGAAGGCCCTCCGCGAGAAACTCGGTGAGGCTATCGAGAAGCTGAAAATCTTGTTCGCGCCGAAATGCACTCGAACGGACGCCCTCAAGGCCTGGGCCGACGTGTTCAACACCGACTTTTTCGACGACGACATTGATGCCAGCGACTCGAAGGGTTCGTTTGTGGTCGCTGGGGCGGCCCCTACCCAACCTGTGCATAAGTCTGGAGGAGGGCGATTTGGCTGAGCAACGAACAGCGTTCCGACGTGCCCGTGAGGCAGCTGTAGCCAAGCTCCACGATTACTTGCAAAGAGAGCGTCGTGCTGAGTGCCTAGTTGGTTCAAATGGTGGCGCTCGATTTGGAAGATTCGTTGCTGCCTGGAAGCTTCAGGTCGCAGTGGAGAAGGAGAGCTATGACATCGCTGTCGTGGTCCGCGCGGCGTTTCCATTCGCTCCGCCGGAGGTCTATTTCATGGACCCCAAGTTGTTTCTCCAGTTTCCGCATGTTGATCAATTCGGGAAGCTTTGCCTGACGAATGCGGCCAGCACGTTCTCACCAAGGCTGGTGGACGGAACAATGGGGTTCCTGTTGACCGAAGCGCTCCAACTGATCGCTCGTTCGCAGTCAGGTCTGGACGACCAAGATTTCATCTTGGAGTTTGGAGACTATTGGCGACGACTTCCGACGTTCAGAGCGGAGAGTAAGTTCTACTCCCTATTGGCAACAAATGGTCCGACGCGCTTGATTCGGTTCTACGCGGCGAAGGGGTTCGCGCTTTTCGCAGATGCAGATGAAGCTCTTTGCAACTGGCTTGAGTGCTACGGCGGAGGGTTTCGGCCAAAGGACTTCAACGCAAAGCCAACAATCTTCGTGTGGTTGGACCAGCCACTTCATCCGAGGAACTATCCGAAGACGGCCCACGACATTCAGGTGCTCACCCGACAATCGTGCGTAAATGCCGACGAGTTCCTTGCCTCGGCGATCCCCGTGGAATCAGGGAGGTTACCACTAATCCTCGGATTCAAAACAAGCTCAGGACCTGTCCTTGCGGGTTTGGAGATCCGGGAGCCAACGGTAGCTAAGGCCGGGGATCTCACCCAGAGACGCAATTGTCGGAACGACGGATTCCGCGCGCGACGTGTCCCAGACGCCGTACTGGTGCAGCGCTACTTCGGGGCCACCCACGTTTCATTGGCTGAAGTTGTTCGCGTTGACGCAGAATGGTGTCTCTACCGTGGAGGCAACGGATTCTCGGCGGAACTGTTCGCGAAGAAGGTAGCAATCGTGGGGTGCGGATCGCTGGGCGCGGATCTCGCAGCGATGATGGCGAAGGCCGGCGTGGGGAGCTTCGTGTTCGTTGATGATGAAGTCCTAGACTGGGGAAACGTCTCCCGGCATTTCTTGGGAGGCGTTCACGTCGGGCAGAGCAAGGCAACCGCGTTGGCCAGCGAGCTTGCGCGACAGATGCCTTGGTTGAAGACCGAGGCAATGGTTTCCTCTGCGGAGGCCCTCATCGACGAACGCCCTGATGTATTGCGCCGCTGCGACCTCATTATCTCGACGACCGGTGATTGGACGAGCGAGTGCATGTTGAACGCTGCCTGTAGAACGCTAACGAGATTTCCTGCGCTTATCTTTGGATGGACCGAAGCCTACGGGATCGCGGGACATGCTCTCGCTGTCCTTGCT
>DLVS01000595.1 GCA_003445095.1 Verrucomicrobiales bacterium | reverse complement strand
AGTGCCCAGATGCGCACTTTCTCCTCTCGGTCCCGCGTCCCGCCCGGTTCCTTGACTTGACCCGAGCCCTGCCTAGGCTCGGCGGCCATGTTCCGCCGGCTCCACAGGCGCTTGTTCTTGCTCGGCTGTTTGCTCGCGCTCCCACTGACTTGCCCTGCGCCGATCATCTTTCGCGCCGGTGAAGGATGGACCTACGAACCAGTCGGAGGCTCGGGCTCAAACTGGGAACGCAAACGCGCGAAAGATCAATTGCAAGTGGCCCAGGACGCGTTCGACCGAGGCGACTACCGACTCTCCACTAAGGCTGCCAATCGCGTGGTAAAAGTTTGGCCGCTGTCGGATTACGCCGGCAAAGCACAGTATCTGGTGGGCCGCTGCTACGAGGCCCGCAAAATGGACGAGCGCGCTTTTAAGTCGTACCAGGTCGCGCTCACTAGGTATCCCAAGCTGGAGAACTACGACGAGATTCTTAGCCGGCAGTACACCATTGCCCAACGGTACCTCGCCGGACAGCGGTTCAAGCTTTTGGGAGTCCTCCCGCTCTTTCCTAACATGGAGAAGACGTCGGCGATGCTCGGGCTCGTCGTCGGTAATGGGCCGTACAACGACACCGGCCCGAAAGCGCAACTCGATATCGGTACCGCCCAAGAGAAACTCAAGAACTATCCCCGCGCCGTCCAAGCGTACGAAAAGGCAGCCGACCGCTATTTCGATCGTCCCGTGGTCGCCGCCGACGCCACGTATCGCGCGGGCATGGCCTGGGAGAAGCAGGCGTTGCGAGGCGAGTATGATCAATCGAAAGCCGGTGCTTCGATTGATCTGATGAAGGACTTCATCGAGCTCTTCCCGGACGACAAACGAGTGCCTGAGGCAAACGCGACGATTGCCAAGCTACGACTGGAACAAGCGCGCGGCGCGTTTGAGACGGGCCGCTTCTATGAGCGGTATCGTCGCTGGCTCGGGGCCGTAGTGTATTACAATGAATCGCTCAAACGGGACCAGAATTCGCCCTACGCGGAGGAATGTCGTCAGCGGATTGAAATCTTGAAGCCGCTAGCGGACGCCCAGATGAAGAAGATCACGGACTACGAATCGAAGCTCCGTCAACGGGTGCGAGACCGTGGTACCAACGCCCCGGCGATGAGCCCCAAGGGCGCCGCCTCCACCAATTCGACCCCGGCCGCCGTCGAGCCCGCCACTCCGCCTCCGGCCGATCCTGCCAAGACACCGTCGAAATGAAGAGGTGGCCGCTCCAGTGCTGCGCCGTAGGTTTGCTCGGGATCGTGGCCTTGGCGGCGGGATGCGCTTACAAGCTCGGTCCCACCAACCAGCAAATCGCGGGCGGCGAAACGATCGCCATCGAGTACTTTCCCAGTGAGGCGCTCGAACCAGGACTCTCCGACTTGGTGATCACCGCGGTTCGCCGCGAAATTCAACGCGACGGAACTTTCCGCCTGGCGACCCGCGGCTCAGCCGATGTGGTCGTCACGGGCACGATTGTCCACTACACACGAATTCCGATCGGCTCAAAGCGAGATGACGTGCTGACGCCCACAGACTACGACGTGCGGATCACTGCCCGAGTCAAGGCCATGCGTGGAATGTCTACCGTGTACCAAGGCGATGTGTCCGGCAGCGCTCAAGTGATCTTCAACGCGGACTTAAATAATGCGGAGCGAGAGAACAATCCGGTAGCAGCGGAAAACCTCGCACGAAATCTCGTCAGCGCGTTAGCGAATGGAGCATGGTGACCACTAATCCTCTCCTGGCGATGCATTCGAAGGTGTGTTTTGGGGTCGCGGCTTTGGCAAGCTGGCTCGTCGCTGAGGCGGGAGACTGGCCCCAATGGCGCGGTCCCCATCGCGATGGCCAGACGTCAGAGTCAGTCCCGGCCCAACTTCCTTCGACCCCGGAAGTCCTGTGGCGAGTTCCGCTGGGGCATGGTTATTCCGCGCCTATCGTGGCGGGACAAATCGTCTTAGTCATGGACGACACGGGAGGCCAGGAAACGGCCCATGCGCTCGCAGCGGCTACTGGGAAGAAGCTTTGGTCGGTGCCTCTCGGCGACTCGTTTGCCGACGAGTTTGAGCCCGGACCTCGTTGTACGCCGGTGATCGAAGGAGACCGCGTATACGCGCAAACGGCCAAGGGTGAGCTCCGTTGTTTGTCTTTGGCCGATGGATCGACCCGATGGAGAACCAACTTCGCTGACTTCGGAGCGACTTGGAACCCCGACCGCAATTCCGGAGGCGGCGCTGCCAATCGCCGGGGGAACTGCGGATCGCCGGTCATCACCGGAGATCGGCTCTTGGTTCAGGTGGGTAGCACCAATGGCGCCTCCATCGTCGCGTTCGACAAGCTGACCGGCCGCGTGCTCTGGAAATCCCAGAATGATCTCACCTGCTATTCGTCTCCCGTGGTCGCCCGCTTGGCAGGCCGACCTCAATTCGTAACGGCGACCTGTGAAGGTTTGCTCGCGCTCGCCCCGGAGAACGGCTCAGTACTTTGGCGGGTACCCTTCAAGACCGGAGCCAACCGGAATGTGCTAACGCCGTTGTTGCTTGACGATACCGTCTATTTCGCCAGCTACACCACCGGGCTCCGCGCCGTCAAAGTGCAGCCGTCCGGGGCCGGCGTGGAACCGGTCGAGCAGTGGTTGAATCGCGATTTGAAGGTCAATTTGTCGAGCCCGGTGGCGGTGGGCGGCTTCATTTATGGATTGGGTCCCTCCAAGGATTTTATCTGTGTGGATCGAGCGGCGGGGCAAAAGAAATGGGCTCAATCGGGATTCGGCGACGTGGCGGCGACCATCGCCGCGGGCGACCGACTGCTGGTGCTGACGGATCTGGGCGAACTGCGAGTATTGGCGGCTAATCCAGACCATTACGAAGAACTCGGCCGCGTCCAAGTGTCGGGCAAAACTTACAGCCATCCCGCCCTCGCCAATGGAGTTCTTTATGTGCGCGATCCGCGGGAACTTCAGGCCGTGCGGCTGGCCGCGCGTGATTTGCCGTAACTGATGTAGGGACGCGACGATCGCTTCGGATCCTAATCGGGCTGAGGTGAATCCCGTCGTGATCACGGTGACCCGGTAGGCTTGCCACGTTTCACGTGGGCTGCGTTCCATCCGCGGCCCCATTCAATTCCGGCTCGTAAGTGGACGTGCCAACGGAGAACGGGAGCGTGCGATGTGTACAGGCTCACCGTGGGCGTGCCGCCGATCCACCGCTGACAGTATCCCCATCCCATTTGAATTTCCCTTGCCACCTTCGCCTGCCCACCCGCATTGACACTGCCGCGCCCGGGGGAAAGAGTGGCGCAATGGACTCGGATACGACAGTGGGCGGGCCAATGAACGACCTGGCGAGTCTGGCGGCCGATGTCGTAGGTGCCGCGATGGCCGTCGTGATTGTCCTCGAAGGAGAGGAAGTTCGGGTTGAAGGGCAATCGGGACTGCCGTCGGAACTGGTGAAACCGCTCCTCGCTTTGTGTGGAGAATCTTTGACGCCTGGACAATGGCAGGAGCGTCGCGATCCGCCGCAGTTCACCGATTCGGGTATTCGCTGGTTTGCCGCCCTTCCCTTGGATTCTTCGGTATCGAAGACGCTGGGCGCTCTGGTACTGCTGGACCGGTCATCGCGCCGGCTAACGACCCGACAGCGCGCGGCGCTTCAGACGATTGCCCACCAGGTCGTTATGCTCCTGGATCTGCGGCATCACGCTTCGACAGTCGCGACTACCGAAGAAGCCCATCGGCGCGTCGAAGCCGCTTTGCGACACAGCGAAGCGTTTTACCAGGCGTTGGTCGAAAGCTTGCCGCAGAATATTTTGCGCAAAGATCTCAATGGACGGTTCACGTTCGTTAACCGGCGCTTCGCCGCGACTTTCGGCCGCCCGGTGGAGGAAATCATCGGTCGAACCGACTTCGACCTATTCCCCCGGGAGTTAGCAGCCAAATACCAGCAGGACGATCGTAACGTCCTGGAACATGGCGGGGTCTTTGAGACCACCGAGGCACACGTTACGCCCGATGGCGAAAAACACTGGGTTCATGTCATCAAGACGCCGGTGCTCGATGCGACCGGGGAGCCCGTCGGCTTGCAGGGAATCTTCTGGGACGTCACCGCCGAAAAACGTACAGCCGAAAAACTCGCCCACGCGGAAGCCAACTACCGAAGCATTGTCGAGAACGCGGTGGACGGAATCTTTCAGACGAGCCCGGAGGGTCACTATTTAAGCGCCAATAAAGCTTTGGCGAAGATCTATGGCTACAACACGCCCGAGGAATTGATTGAGTCGCGCACCGATATTGGACGGCAACTCTACGTCAAGCCGGAACGCCGACAGGAGTTTATCGCCGCCCTGCAGCGATCCGATCGAGTCGATACCTTCGAGAGTGAAGTGTATCGGAACGACGGAAGTGTTATCTGGATTTCAGAGAATGCCCGCGCCGTCCGCGACCCCGATGGAAAGCTCCTCTATTACGAAGGCACGGTGGAGGACGTCACGGCGCGCAAGCGGGCGGAGGAGGAGCTAAGTCGGGCGAATCTCGAGCTAGCAGCCGCCCGTGACGCAGCTCTCCAAAGCGCGCAAGCCAAGTCTCAGTTCTTGGCGAACACCAGCCACGAAATTCGAACCCCCATGAATGGCGTCATTGGGATGACTCGAGCCCTCTTAGAAACTCCCCTCACCCCCGAACAAAGGGAATACGCCGAGACCGTCCAGCACAGCGCCGAAGCGTTGCTGACGATCATCAATGACATCCTGGATTTCTCTAAGATCGAAGCCGGCAAGGTTTCCTTGCACGTCGCTGATTTCGCACTGCGTGACACGATTGATGACGTCGGAGAATTGCTGGCCGAACGCGCGTACTCCAAAGGATTAGACCTCGCGGTCCGAATTGATCATCGGCTTCCGGCTGAAGTCAGTGGCGATTCCGGGCGCTTTCGGCAGGTGCTCACGAATCTGCTCGGAAATGCGATCAAGTTCACCCTCCAGGGCGAGGTCGTCGTGCGGGTTGAGCAGGTCGAGGCGACGCCCAACGACATTGTCGTCCGTGTCGAAATCCAAGACACGGGCATCGGCATTCCGTCGGCAGCGCACCGCAACATTTTTGGCGCATTCGAACAGGCCGACATGTCGACTACGCGGCGATTTGGAGGAACTGGTTTGGGGCTGTCGATCAGCCGACAGTTAGTCGAGCGCATGGGGGGCCAGATCGGATTCAGCAGCGAAGAAGAACGCGGCTCGACCTTTTGGTTCACCGTCAAATTTGGCCGCGTTACCAAACCGACTCCCGAGGAATCCGAGTTCGCACCGATAGCGTTCGGCGAGGGGCCACCTCCTCGCTGGCTGGTGGTTGACGAACATGCCGCCACTCGCGAAGTCCTGGTGTACGAAGGAGGGGTCTTTGGATTGCGCATGGACCAGGCGGCGACGGCGCAAGAGGCATTCCAACGGCTCGCCGAAGCCCAGGAGAAGGGCGATCCGTATTTTGCAGTCTTGTCGGATTATCAGCTTCCCGACCTGGACGGATTGTCCTTGGCCCACGAGGCCCACATGCGGCCCGGCCTGGAAGGGTTGCGCGTGCTTTTGATGGCGCCCGTGGGCCAGCGACTTGATCCCGGGCTCTTGCGAACAGTCGGAGTCGCGGGAGCGCTGGTGCGGCCGGTGCGGCAGGCACGGTTTCGCGAAGTCATTACTCGTCTGCTTCGCGGTGAGGACATTCTCGCCACCTTAGAAGCACGCACTTTAGGCGTCGGTGCGGACGGCGGCGTAATGACGCGTCCGCTTCGGCTCTTGCTGGCGGAAGACAATCTGGTCAATCAGAAGGTCGCCCTGGCTTTGCTCCGCAAACTCGGTTTTACCGCCGAGGTGGTCTCCAACGGCCGAGCCGTGCTCGACGCCGTGCGACGACAACCCTATGACGCGATATTGATGGATTGCCACATGCTGGAACTCGACGGATCCGAAACCACGCGGGGGTTGGCGGCAGACGAGGCTGCGGGGGATTATGGGAACGTCTTTACCCATTATGTCATCCGCCTCCCGCCCAACGCCAAAGCTGGAGACCGCGAGCGCTGTTTGGCCGCGGGCATGGATGATGTTCTTACCACGCCGC
>DLVS01000153.1 GCA_003445095.1 Verrucomicrobiales bacterium | reverse complement strand
GCGGACTCGTACGTGATCACGCTCGAAGAGATGGACCGCAAAATCGAGGAGACGATCACCCTCGGCGGCACCCAGATTCTCATGCAGGGCGGGCATCATCCCAAACTCACCAAACAGTGGTATTTGGATTTGTTGAACCACATCCGGACCAAGTTCCCGGGGTTCAACGTTCACGGATTCAGCCCCAGCGAGTTCATCCATTTCCAAAAAGTCTTCGACGAACCCGTGGAGCGACTCCTACGTGACTTTGTGGCGGCGGGTTTGGGCAGCGTGCCAGGCGGTGGCGGAGAGATTCTGGTCGATCGCGTCCGCCAACGTATCGCTCCGCTCAAGGCGAACACGGCTGATTGGATGGGCGTAATGGACACGGCGCATGCCCTGGGACTGCCAAGTTCGGTGACGATGATGTTCGGACACGTGGAATCGATTGTCGATCGAATCGCGCATCTCGAGGTAGTCCGGACTCAGCAGGACCGGTCGCTGGCACGGTTGGGCGACAAGCTCACCCTGAAATCGGAAGGAACGAATGATTCAGAGCCCATGGCTCGGGCGATCAGTTACGCCAAATCCCTGGAGGCCGGCACGCTGGCCGGAGGCGCGTTCACGGCCTTCATTTGTTGGACGTTTCAACCAGAGAACGCTGTGTTGAAGGCACCGACCGTCGGCGCCGGTGAATACCTCCGCACCCAAGCCCTAAGTCGGATTTATCTGGATAACATTCCGAGCGTACAGAGTTCCTGGGTCACCCAGGGACCCGAAATCGGCCAAGTCGCCCTCAAGTACGGCGCCAACGATCTCGGGTCGATCATGATTGAGGAGAATGTCGTCAGCGCGGCCGGCACGACTTACCGGCTCAACACGGCTGAGATGCAACGCCTGATTCGGGATCTGAGCTACGAACCGCGCCAGCGCGACAACGGTTATCGCTTAGTCAACTAGCGGCGCCCCGTTGGCGGCCAGGAGCGCTACGCTCGCCGAAGTTCCGAGTCGCGTAGCCCCCGCGTTGAGCATCGCCCACGCCGTTTCCCGGGTGCGGATTCCTCCCGCCGCCTTCACCCCGAATTTAGGGCCGACACACTCTCGCAACAACGCGACGTCGGACACAGTCGCACCAGCGGATCCGAAACCGGTACTCGTCTTCACAAACCGCGCACCTGATTCGACGACCAATGAACAGGCACGACGCTTCTCGTCGTCTGTGAGGAAACAGCATTCAAGGATTACCTTCACGGGCACACCTTCGGCCGCTTCCACCACGTCCCGGAGCTCCCGGAGGACGTACCGCTCGTCGCCGTCCTTCAGCCGGCCGATATTCAGTACGACGTCCACTTCTTGCGCTCCAAGGTCGACCACACAGTCGGTTTCGAAGCGCTTCGCGTCCGCATCCATCGCGCCTAGCGGAAATCCCACTACCGTGGCGATTTTGACGTCCGTCCCCTCAAGCCAGTGCGCGGCCTGAACCACCCGCGATCCATTCACACACACCGCGTAGAAACCATGCTGGCGGGCCTCCTGGCACAACCGTTCCACGTCCGCCGCGGCGGCATCGGGCCGGAGCAACGTGTGGTCAATGAGTTGGGCAAGCTCGGCATCAGTCAACGTCACGGCGGCACTCTGCGACATTCATCCGCGAGAGCCAAGTCGCTCGCAGTCACCGCTCGACCGCCTCGCGCAGGGCGGCCAGTTCCTCAGGCCGGACAGGGCGCGAGGGTTTTTGGAGGCCGGATCAAGCAGACCGACGATTCGAGGCGCCGGTGAGCTTCGGAAAGCCAAAGTGCCGGCAAAAATCTTCCGTGGGTGCCGTGATCGAGATTTTCCGTCGTTGAAACGGGTCGGTGTAGTTTAGGCCGACCGACCGCAACCCCAGGCCGCGAACATCAGGGGATCCGTAAAATTCATCACCCACCACCGGACAACCACTCGCCTGCAAGTGCAGCCGAATTTGATGGGTCCGCCCGGTCAGCGGCCGAGCCTCCAGAAGGGTCAGCGGTCCGCTTCGGGCCAGCACCTGAAACGAAGTTTCCGCGGCCTTACCGAACTTCGGATCCACGCGGAACCGTCCCGACACCTGCGACTCAGGTCCCAGCGGATCGCGACGTGTCCAGCGCTCCGACGGCACCTGACCTCGCACCACAGCGAGATACGTTTTGGTCACATGGCGGTCCTCAAACAACCGCGAGTAAGCGGCCACTGCCCCTTGGCTCTTGGCGAACAGCAGGATGCCGCTCGTCTCGGCATCGAGCCGATGGACGAAACGGAGGAACCGCAGGTTTCGGGACCGCGCCCACCAGTCCCCGTTTTCGAGACTCGACCGCAAGGCCAACGACAAATTGCGTCTCGTGTTCACCCAATCGTCGGGGGCCACCAACCAGCCGGCCGGCTTGTCGAGCACGAGCACCGACCGGTCCTCATAAAGAATGGGCACAATTGTCCCGTCGGGGAGTTCAATGTCTTTGGGCGGCGGCACGGGTGCAGTCTCGCACATTAACCGCCGGCCGTCGCCACGCGGATTCTCCAGCGGTGTCCGGGCACTGCCCCGCAGGAGTGGTACCGGCACCCTCGACAGACGGGGCGGCTATCCCACTAGTCGGGGCAGCTCCTGAACGCGCCCGATTGGCCGGTGCGCCCGCTTACATTTTCCCCTATCATTCGGCCGTGCAGTTCATTCTTCAACGTAGCCCCCTCGCCGACCTGGCCGGCAAGGTCGAAGCAGGAGAGCGCCTCAACGAGACCGAGGCGTTGCGGTTATTCGAATCGAACGATCTGAATGGGCTCGGTGCGCTGGCAAACCTCGCCAATCAGCGTCGCAACGGCACCCGCGCTTCTTATATCGTCAATCGCTATCTCAACTACTCGAATTACTGCATCCTCAGTTGCCAGTTCTGTGCCTTCGCCCGGAAGAGACGCGACGCCGACGGCTTCGAGTTGTCCGCCGACCAAATGGTCGAGAAAGCTCGCGAAGCCCTGGCCTTAGGGATCACGGAGCTCCACATCGTGGGCGGCCTCCACCCGTCACTGCCCTTCAGTTACTACACCGATTTTCTCAAAGCGTTGAAGGCACTCGACTCGCGGTTGCAGCTCAAGTGCTTCACGGCGATTGAAATCCTCCATCTGGCCTGGCTCGCCAAAAAATCCGTGCGCGACACGTTGATGGAGTTGAAGGCCGCCGGGCTGGAGTCGCTCACCGGTGGAGGCGCGGAAATTTTTCGCAAAGAAGTCCGTTCCCAGATTGCGCGCGGCAAGGAATCTGCCGAGGAATATCTCGACGTTCATCGCACGTGGCATCAGCTCGGCGGGCGCAGCACCTGCACGATGTTGTACGGACACGTGGAATCGTTAGCCGATCGGGTCCATCACTTGAGCCTGTTGCGTGGATTGCAGGATGAGACCCACGGATTCACCGGCTTCATCCCTTTGCCGTATCAACCGGACAACAATGGAATTCCCGTGACGCATCCGCCGACCGGATTCGACCAACTACGAACGATTGCGGTCGCACGACTCTTCCTCGACAACTTCGATCACGTGACCGCGTATTGGGTGGGAATGGGATTGAAGATGGCACAAATCGCCTTGAGCTACGGAGCCGACGACATCCACGGGACGATCGTGGAAGAACACATCTTCCACATGGCCGGTGCGAAGTCGCCCCAACTGCAAACCGAGAAGGAGTTGGTGAAAGCGATTCGCGAAGCGGGCCGAGTGCCGGTGCAACGAAACACCTTCTATGAACCCATTCGAGTATGGGATGAGCTTTCGGGAGGAGCTGGTGCTGCCGAAACCGGCGGCGATGCCAGTCCTGAACGCATTCGCGCAACGAACCTGGCCACTGCCGGCTCGTCCAGTACGCTGACAACATGAGCCGATCTGCTCAGACTCGAATCCTCGACGCGTTGCGTCATTTGGAAGCCGAAGCCGCCCGGACTCCGCCCGGAAATCTTCGGGCGCCACTGGCAGAGTTGGATCGGTTGACCCAGGACCTGCCGCGAGACACCGATCCCGAGCTCCGCCACTTTCTCCGTCAACGCAGTTACGAAAAGGCGCGACTTTTTCTGGAAGGCCGGCTTGCTGAGATTACGCGTGGTGGATGTACCCGTGATTCCGGGTAGGTTGGACTTCCACAATCCGGACGTGAATCGAGGCCATGAACTTGGTAGTCGCTGACGGGAGGAAGCGCTGACTTCCGAAGCGCGTGACTCGTTGTTGGATGGTTGATTCCCCGCGACGGTGCGAAAGGAAAGGGCGCGTCGTCCCCTCCGCGACTACGCCGGTTCGTGGAGAGCGACTAATTCCAAAAAACGGACGCGAATTAAGCCCGTGAACCGCGGAGCGTGCCCCTATGGACTGCGGCGGGAAGCGAAAGCGCCACGCCGCTTTCTCGCGGCGACGCGTCAGACCCAGGCGACGCATGAGTTGATTCGACGCGCGTCCGGCCGCCGAAGCGCCGTCGCCGCTGGCGCTTGCCGGCGCACTCCACAAGGTGCGGATTCATGGGGAGCCTCCAATTCCAAGATCGGAAGTGAATCGGGACCATGAACCAATCTGTATTCTCCGCGCTCTCTGCGACTCTGCGCGAGAAATCTGGGCGCGCAGAGACGCAGAGGCCGCAGAGGAAATCAACCGACGGTTCATGGAGAGCGAGGAATACCGGTGACGGTGCTTGATTAAGCCCATGAACCTGAGAGAAGGGCGCTGGTCGCCGCCGCGTGCAGCATAGCCGCTCGAAGCTCTGGTGCCTCGTGCCCGTTGGAGAGAATGGCTCTGACACATGGCTTGATGATTATTTGGTGACGTCAGCGTCGGCGTCGAAGAACTCGACCAGGACAAGCTCACGCCGCTCCTCCGTTTGAAATACCACAACTCCATTGCCGACGCCGTGGCCGACCTCGGCAAGCCCGAGGAGATTGGCAAGGCATTCGCCGGATTTCAGCAATACCTATACGCGCCCGTGGCCTGAGCCAGAACGGGGGCGAAGAGGGGGGCCGTGTCCAAGATTGATGGCTAGAGTTTTGCGTATAGGGACCTAGAGGCGATGAGTCGCTTCGACGCGCGTCCGGCCGCTCCGGTCTCGGATTTCTGGTTGGATCAAGGCGGGACCTGGCTCCGCCGACTATTAGCCGATTCGATTCAGCTCGCCGCCTGGAGCCGCTCCACCTCGTCGCGAAGCATGCGGGCCAGGCGATGCTTATTCACATAGACATGGGCCATGCTGACGTTGAGCGCCCGGGCCACTTCCTTGACCGGCCATTCCTTGGTGACGTAAAGATCAAACATCTGAAACTGTTTCGGCGTAACCCGCGCTTTTACCCGGGCCAAAGCTCCGCTCCAGAGGTTCTTTTCCCACTCGGCGTCCCACACAGCTTCTAGATCGAAACCCGCGGGATCGGGAACACGCTCGACGGTAGCGGTCCGCCGAGTATCTTCAGGAACCGATTCAGAGCGGCCTTCCGCTCCCGAATTCCTCGCTCCGCTCGCGCCACTGTATGGGATTCGCTTCTTCAACTGCTTCTCAATTCGCCGCCGGACGATCAGCAGCAGCCAACTCTTGAACGATCCTCGCGCCGGATCGTAATGAAAGTCGGGCATCTTCTTCGCGACGATCAAAAGGGTGTCCTGGATGACATCCTCCGCCTCGGGGTCACTCAACCCGGCCTTGAGTCCCACCCGGCGGATCAACGGTCCGTAGAGATCGAGAAATTCCCGCCAGCTTTGCTGGTCGTCCCACCGCTTCAACCGACTGAGCAGACTGCGGCGGGTGGGAATGAGTTCCTCCTTCATGAGCGTCATCAGCGTGGCCCAAGGGGATATTCCCTGGGGGAGGACAAATCTTACAGCGCATTTTCGACCTGAATCGCGGGAGCGGCGCTCGCCGGGATCGCGCCCCTTAAGTTCACAGCCCCTCCCCGATTTCCGGACGCGCACCGACCGGTTTTGTAAGAATGCTTCGCGAGACGGGAATCTATTGGAAGTAGCAGGTTCGGATGGATGGCCGGGCGGTTCCCGTCTCCTAATTGAGGTTGGACTGGCACCCCCAATTACCATCCAGACGAACTTGGCATTGCTGCATCAATCACATGAACACTCGTTGCCTCCTGCTCTCGTTTCTCTTCCTGGCGTCCGCTCCGTGGGTTGGGCTGTCTCAAGTCTCATTCACCAAAATCACCGAGGTCGCCATCGTGAATGACTGGGGCAATTTCACCGGGCACGCCTGGGGCGATTATGATGGGGACGGCTGGCTCGACCTTTTTGTCTCCAACTACGAGGACACCATGAACGTGCTGTATCGAAATGACGGCGCGGGAACTTTCACGAAGATCACGGGGGGAAATCCGGTGGCGGATTCGGGATACCATGCTGGCGCCGCGTGGGGAGACTTTGATAACGACGGCCTCCTTGACCTAATCGTGGCGGCGCCAGGGCTGGGCTCTCCGGAGGTTGGATCCAGCTCGCTCTATCGGCAAACCAGTAAGGCAACGTTCAGCCTGATGGACGGCAATGTGCTGACCAATGAGACGGGGAGATTCATAGCTCCGGCCTGGGTTGACTACGACAACGATGGCTGGCTCGATCTTTTTCTGACGAATCCTTCGAGAAAGAATCGCCTCTATCACAACAATGCTGACGGAACCTTTGTTAAAGTGACCTCAGGTCAAATCGTCGAAGACCTCGGAAGAAGCGTCGCGGCGGCTTGGGCTGACTATGACAATGATGGCTACCCTGATTTGTTCGTTGCGAACGATTCTATAGGAAATCCGTGTTTTCTTTATCACAACGAGAGGAACGGCACGTTCACGAGAGTCACGACCGGTCCGGTGGCCACGGACCGCAGCATTTCAATCACCGCAGCCTGGGGCGATTTCGACAATAACGGCTTTCTTGACCTATTCGTCACGGGGGATACCAACCCCAAAAATCGGCTTTATCGCAACAATGGGGACGGAAGCTTCACTAAGATAACTTCCGGACCGGAGCTGGATAACCCGGTTGGGACCGCCGCCGAGGGCGCCGTCTGGGGAGATTATGATAATGACGGACACCTGGACCTTTTCATCAGCTATTACGGGGGACAAAACGCTCTCTTTCACAACACCGGTGATGGCACCTTCGAGCAAGTTCAGTCGGGAAGCGTGGTTGACGAGACGGCTGGGCCGAACTTCACCTGCAGTTGGGCGGACTACGATAACGATGGCTTTCTTGACCTGTTTGTTGCTCGTCTTGCCGACCTCCCGGAACCCAATCTGCTCTATCACAATGATCGTAACAACCATCATTGGCTGGAAGTTCGATGTATCGGGACCGTTTCGAATCGCTCGGCCATTGGAGCCAAGGTGAGAGCGAAGAGTGTGATCGGCGGCGTACCGGTCTGGCAATTGCGGGAGATTAATGGCGGCGACGGTGGCGCCAGCGCCGCCTCCCTAGTTGCGCATTTTGGCCTGGCCGAGACAACTCGAGTGGAGACGCTTCGTATTGAGTGGCCTTCCGGCGCCGTGCAGGAATTTCAAAACGTCAGCGCAGACCAATCCTTGACGATGGTTGAGCCGCCGCGGTTGCAAGCGTTGGGGCGATCCCCTGGAGGATTCCGAATCGAGCTCGTGGGCGCGGTTGGCTTTAGTTACTCGGTGGAGACTTCGGAAGACCTTTTGGCGTGGTTGCCCTGGACTACGGTGACGAATTCGAGCCGGACGATGACGCTCTTCGATCGGCGCGAGGGCACTTCGACGGCATATTATTATCGCGCGGTGGGGCGGGATTGAATCGACTGATGTCCCAGCGAACGTGAAAACCAGACGAACCGAAAGCCAGCGGCTGCTGAGGTCTTGTCGTCAGCAATCAGCGCTCGCGCATGCGTCCGCCTGCGGTTTCACTCTCATTGAACTACTCGTCGTCATCGCGGTGATCGCGATTTTGGCGGCCATGCTGTTACCGGCGCTCAGCAAAGCGAAGCAGCAAGCTCAGAAGGCCAAGTGTTTGAG
>DLVS01000661.1 GCA_003445095.1 Verrucomicrobiales bacterium | reverse complement strand
AAACAGCAGCACTTACTCTCCTTACTGGACCAAGGGTGTAGCTCACCACTGGTTAATTCGCAACGGTACTGATTCAACTGCGAGGAGTTACTACCTCAAACGCATCATCGTCGATAATCTTGATTTGGATGGAAATTTCTCCGGGCAGGGCGCTTGGACATCCGAAGCCAACGCCACCGGGTACAAATCCTTCGCCCTCGACCTGGCCGCCGAGTCTGGCTGGATCAAGAATGTGACGGTTCGCAATTTTGGCTCGGTGGGCGACGTGCCAGCTTCGTCTCTGCACAATCCTACCGGGGTTGAGGCGTTCCCGCTTCGCTTTCGGACGTTTGACGTTACTGCCACCGGACAAGCGTTGGCTGATCCGACCAGCCCGAGTCCGCCGAACAATTTCCCCTGGATCGTTGAAGACGTGGACGTGTGTGACTTCAAGTCGGTGCACGGAGGGTACGGAACCATGATCATGCCGATCGTCTATCAACAGACCCGGGGAACGATCCTGGACCCTCCCGTGGCCGTGATTCGGCGCTGCCAGGTTCGAGTCAACGAGGCGGCCATCGCCTTGGGAACAGCCGGTGCGGACCACTATCCTTTCAACAGTGTGGAGAATCTTCCGGGCGTCATTTCAGGTCGGATCCGATACCAAGACAATGTTGTTGTCGGAGCTGGAATCGGCTTTAACACCGATACAGATAGCATTGGTCCCCTCGTGTTCGAGAACAATGCATTCCTTGATGTGGGATATTGGGGATTCGTGGGTCAGGCCGATTCTGGTGTGAATCATAATGGCTACCTGCTCAAAGATAATTTGATTCGTCTGCGAGGACGCTTTCACATGAAGAGCTGGTCGGATGTTTGCCTATCTACGTATCCTAATATTGCCACGGATCCGAATCTGGCACTAGGTCGCTACGTCCCTGACGATGTATTTTGTGCCGGCCTCGTGATCCAAGGCGCCGCTGCAAACGTCACGATGGAAGGCAACGACTTCACGACATGGCCAGTGAACAATTTTTATCTGGCCCGGCCCAGCGACACGATCCAGGCGAAATATCGAATCGTTTGGAAGCTTCCCAGCGATCAGAACATCAACTGTTGGCTTTATTCTCGCTCGCGACCGGCTTTGCAGTCGATGACGTTCGGCCCGAGCGCGGATCGACTTTCAACCCGTACTTACGATTTCGGAGGCCACATTGGCCTGGCGACCGGAGTCGAAGCATCTTTTGTGGACCCGGCGGCCCTAACGTATTCGGGGAGTTCGTGGTCGTTCGACCACTTGGCGGAGCGGTCTGCTTTGGCCAGCACGGGTTTTACACCCAAAGGTCGATTAGGGAGAGTCCTCCCGCTGTTTGCACCGCCGGTGTTGACCAAAGTGCGAGAAGTCCAGATCGGTGAGGTGACCTACAGTGCGGGGACGCTCACCGTGCAGACCCGCGTCGCCGATCACTTTTTGCGAGCAGGAGGGGCCAATCCCGTTGTTAAGACGTTTCCCTTGGCCGGGGTTAAGCCGCTCCTGCGGGTGGTGCGCCGGGACGAGAACTCGCTGGTATCGTCGACGGATCATCTCGGTCTAATGCCGAGTGATATCAACGGGCTAGTGACCTTCCAGGTCCCTGGGTTAGGCGGCGCTTCGGGCGTTTGTCAATTATCAGCCTGGCTCGATGGCGCCGGCGGCGTCGCCGGGGCTTTCGAGCCAGAATACGACTGTTGGGCCAACTATGACTTTCCGCTGGCCAACGCCTCGGGGAAGCCGGTTGTAGAAATGTCCGCCACACCCGACGTGGGCGACGACAAGAATACCACGCCATCCAAACGTGCGGTCATCATCGTTAAGCGCAACCTTTGGGCTGGATCGATGGAATTACCGGTTAAAGTCGCATTCAGGTCAGGGGTCTTCTTCAGACCACCTAGTTCGAGTCAAGATTTGGCGGCGACTTATGGCACGACCGGATCAGCGGATTACTACATCAATGCGCTGGTCGGCTCGTGGACCCCTCCGAATGCCAGCGGCATCGGCACGATCAGAATTCCATCCAATCAGGAAGAGGCCCGGGTTCAGATCGTAACCCGGGCCGACAATCTCACGGAGCAAAACATCATCGTTTGCCAGCTTGAGCCTGACGCAAGCGCTTACGCGCTGGGCGTATCCACCGCCGTCAAAATCCTGATCTATGACGGCCCGCTGTGGACGATTCAAGAGCTGACCGGAAGCGACGTAATAACGACCACCACCGGGGCTGGGGCGGCCGTGAACTCTGGCATCGTCAGCGCAGGGACATGGACCGTGACGCCGCAGGTCGCAGGTACCTCCAGGTGGTCATCGCTTCTTCATGGAGCCTTATGGAGCGCGCCAGGATTCACGCCAGTCAATGATTTTGGCCTCACGTTTCGGCCGTACGGGATCTCTTTCCGCCTATCCGTTGGGCAACACGCGAAAGTGGTGGGAGCTTTCGGTGACTCTGCTTATATAACACTCGACGACAGCTCCGGCGCCACCGCCTTACCACATATTCCTGGGACGACAGGCCCCAGCCTGGCCTGGGGGATCAGCCCCAATGGCACATGGACCGTTGGCTACAGTTCCACCGTTGCCGGCACTGGATTGCCAGCCAAGTGGACGGGGGTGGGTACGCCGGTGGACTTAAGTTCAACCTTTGCTTATCCGACGCGGACCGGGGAAGCGAAGGCCGTCAATGACGCGGGCGTCATCGTGGGTTCTTCGAGTGGGTTTACTGCCGGGGCCGCCACGGTGCAGCGCCCGTTTCGCAATGCGGGCGGTGGTCTCGCGTTGTCTCAACTCGATTGGCTTGCTGTTCCTGGTGGCGGCGGCGTGGGAACGGCTAATGCCATTGCGACGGTAGGTCCGAATCATTATGCCGCTGGATGGTATAAGTTGAATGATGTAAATTTAAAAGTGGGTGTCCTGTGGCGGCCGCCCGCAGGCGCAACATTGCCATCCCAGCCGATAGATTTAGGGCGCCTTCAACGAGTGCTGCCCACCGGAAGATGGCGCGAAGACACGCAGAGCGAGGCGAAAGGAATTAGTCCGTATTCAACGCTGATGATCGTCGGGTGGTCTGGACCGTCGGAGAGTGATCCCAACCGGCGGGCCGTTTTCCATACGGGCACACAATGGAAGGACCTCAATGATGCCCATTTTACCCATGGGACCGGCTGGGTACTGCGGTCCGCAAACGCCATCGGTGACACGGGAGTTGTGGCCGGCGAAGGAACAGCCAATGGAGTGTCGCGCGGGTTTCTGTTGATTCCGCGGATCCCTGAAAACTGACAGGCAATCCTCTACCTTTATGATTATGAAACATATCCGCACTTTCCTGCTCATCGGGCTAATCCGGCTGTTCATGGGGGTACCCACTGCCGCCGTTCCGCCGTTACCGATCGTGGAAGATACCGAGGTCGTCGCCCTGACATTGGGGGAAGGAGGGAAAACGATCTTGGAGTGTATTGCCTTTGCGCATCGAAGCTCAAACCCCCTGGTAGAGTACTATACAGTGTTTTTTGAGTTGGTGTGGACCAATACCGGTCGACCGCTCCGAGTAAATCCTACGCGAATAGATTTTGAACCAGGGGAAGTGGTCAGTGGGAATAATCTAGATTACTTAGATCAATATGGTGACAATCGGCTTACGCTGGTGATATTTGATCAACAGTTTATCGGTGAATGGGTTTATCTGGATATTGGGTCCGAGGCTCCGCCCACTTCTTTTTATAATGCCCTCCGGCAGCGGACCCAATTCCTCCTGGGCTTCGCCTTTGAGGATCAAGATGGCATCCATTACGGTTGGGCTGAGTTCACTCGTCCTGACACGATCTTCACCACGGGCTTCGATCTCACCGCCTCCGCATGGAATCCATTGCCGGGTGAGCCAATCATGGCTGGAACCGTTCCGTCAGCGGTTCGACTGGTGTCCCAATTAACCGACCAAGGATTGCGGCTGACTTGGGCGGCGGCGGCGTCGATTTTGCTCCTGGAATATGCGGATGAATTGCGACCAGAGGCGCAGTGGCAAATCTTACGAGAAGTTGTCGGAACCGAGATAATCCTGCCGCCTCCGGAACGCACGCGATTCTATCGGATTCGAAAGCCTTGATTGGAGTAAGAGCAGACGGTGTCGCTGGCCCGAGAAGAAAGAGGTAGGAATTGGCCTCGCTAATCCGAGAGTGAAATCAGATTCCTGAGGCCTGTCCGCTTCCAGCGACGATGAGTTTACCGGTTCCGAGGTAGAGGACGCCTTGCCTCGACGCTCCGAGGTTGGCTTAATCACCTGCGTGCCGCAGCAGCAGACGCTCCAGCAGCCGGTCTCGTTTTCCGGCATTGGCTTGCATTCGGGCAATCGGGTGAACATGACGTTACTTCCGGCTGCCGCGAACTCGGGCATCGTTTTCCGTCGAGTGGACTTGGACGGCGGTCCCGAGATCGAGGCGCGCGCCGAACACGTCGTCGACACGCAACGATCGACGACCTTGGGCAAGGGGGCCTTGCGGATCCATACGGTCGAGCATGTGCTGGCCGCGTTTTCCGGGGCGGGCGTCTTTAATGCGGTGATCGAGCTGGACGCGCCCGAACCCCCGATTGGCGACGGCAGTGCTCGGCAGTTTGCCCAGCTCATTCGCGAGGCGGGAATCTTCGCTCAGCCGGACCCCATCGAACCGCTTCGGCTGTCGGCACCGATTGAGCTGAGTCTGGGTGATACGCAGATGGCGGCCTTTCCTCATGACAGCTTGAAACTGACGTGCACCAGTGCGGACAAGGGTGGGCGCTTCACTCAATTCCTCGCGTTGGAAGTCACGCCCGAATCGTGGGAACGTGAACTGAGTCATGCTCGCACCTTCGGCTTTCTCGAAGAAATCGAGTACTTGTACCGCAACGGGCTGATTCGGGGCGCGAGTCTGGAGAATGCCATCATCGTGCGAGACGACGCCGTCCTCACCAACGAGCCGCTGCGTTATGCCGAGGAATTTGTCCGGCACAAAATGTTGGATATCGTGGGAGACTTGTCGCTGATTGGCCGGCCGTTGCAGGCGCATATTGTGGCCGTCAAACCCAGCCACCAAGGCAACACGGAATTGGCTCGGGCAATTTTGGCCCAAGCGCGTAAGCCTCTCGAAACCGCCCAAACGTTTTCTCCTCCACCGACTTCTCTGGACAAACCTGCCGGTAAAGCGGAATCGCGACCGGCCAAATCTTCTTCCACCGTGACCAACTCAGCACCCACCGAAACACTCGTCCGCGACGGCGCGACTATCGAAACCGAAGGGGTGATGCGCTTGTTGCCGCATC
>DLVS01000409.1 GCA_003445095.1 Verrucomicrobiales bacterium | reverse complement strand
GCAAGTCACGGCTAGGCCCCGATTCCAAGATCGGAGGTAATTCAGGACCATGAACCTGGTAGGGCTGCCGCGCGGCAGCGGCCCCGAGCCAAAGGCGCGGCCTTTCGCAATGACGTGAGTCAAAATTGGACGCGTCACTGCGACAGGCCGGCCCGGAGCTCCTCCCGGGCTGGGGACGGCGCGGCGCGCCATCCCTACCGTTTGACGGGAAGCAGCCGCCGTCGATCTCGCGTGGCAGGAGAAACTCACGGTCGACGACCAGACCACACGCCAGACTTTGGGGCGACCGCACCCGGGTCGGCACGTGACTAGCTTACTTTTGTAATCAATCCTGATTTTGGACGATGACGATTCCTACCCATAACTCGCTCGTGGCGCCGGGGGCACGCCTCGAGGCCAAAACTACCATCAAACCTGTCAACTTCTTGTGTGTCGTGTCTAAGGCCACCTCAGTGTCGCTGGTTGGCGACTTCAATGGCTGGGATACACAGTCCCATCCAATGCGACGTCATCACGACGGTTCGTGGCAATTGGCCGTTCCGCTCCGTCCCGGTGCCCAGCTTTATCAATTTCACGTGGACGGCGAGCCGGTGAACGATCCCCGGGCGCAAGGGCTGGCCCGCAACTGTTTCGGCGACAAAGTCTCCCTCATCTTCGTAGGCTGAGGGTGACAACCGGATCGCGGAGGCCCAACGCATCTGCTCTCGAAACTCGAAGCCGTATCGTGCGACGAACCACTCGGGTTTCATTGGTCTGTGTGTTGGCCCACGCGCCAGGCCGTCCGGACTGCCTGGACGACGCGATCGACGTCGATCCCGAGCATGCAGCGAAAATCAATCGGGCAAGTGCGGAGGAAACACGGCGAACACGCGGCGGCCGACTGGAGGAGTTGGTGCTGGGGATCGCCGGGCAGTCCAGGACCCGTCAGGGTAGAAGAGGTGCTTCCGAAAGGAACGACCACCGGAACTCCGAGCGCCGCCGCTACGTGCATCGGACCGGTGTCATTGGTCAGCACGACCCGACAACACATGAGTGCCGCCAGGAGTTCACGAAGAGTCGTTTTCCCCGCGAGAATTCTCAAAGTCGGCGCCGCGGTCTGCAGTTGTTCAGCCAGCTCTTCGGCCAAGGCGAGATCGGCCAGTCCGCCAAACACCGCGATGCCGCAGTCAAACTCTTGCCGAAGCGCATCGGCGGCGGCGGCGAACCGCTCGATCGGCCAGCGTTTGGCTGGCCCGTATTCGGCACCGGGATTAATTCCCAACCAGGCGGAGCCAGGTCGGAACCCGTACTTGATCCGCACCGCTTCGATCTCAGCCAAGGTGGTGGTTAGCCGGGGCGCAAGCGGAGTTGGATCGGCGCCGACGGCCGCCACCACTCGAAGATAATGATACATCTGGTGCGCCGCGGGGTCCGGGAGCGAAGGTTGCGGTCCTTTGCTGTTGGCAGAAGTGAGCGCACGGATCTCTTCTACGGTTCTTTTGCGCATCCGGGTCGCGTTCGACGCCGGCTCCACGGATTTGGTCAGGAGCCAATCACGCCAAGGCCACCGGCCTCCGACACGCCGGGGAATACCGGCGACAAAGGCCTCTAAGGCAGACCGGGGAGAATTGGGCAGAATCACCGCCAGGTCGAAGTGTTCGGCGCGAAGCCGGGCCGCCACGGAGAACACGTTTTGGCTGGCGGAAAAATCGAGAATCCGATTCAGCGCCGGATGGCCGACCCACAGATCTTTGAGTTTCGCGGGCGTCAGTAAGCTGATCTCTGCGGCCGGGAAACGTTCTCGGAGCCGAAGCAGAGCCGGCGTGGTCATCACCGCGTCACCCAACCAATTCACACCCCGAACCAGGATTCGGAGGGGTGCGGGGGGCGCGGGGGGCTGGCTCATACAGCGATGAACGCGGCGAGAGCCTCAACCCAATCGATCCCTCGGTGCAAAGAAATGCCGCCGTTGGTTGGACCCGGTTTACCACCACCTTCGGGATGCGCGCGGATCAACGCTATTGGACTCTTACTGCGCGATAGAAGCGCGTCCCCTTGGCCCCCTTCGCTTCGTCCCAGGCGAAGCCAGCGGTGCCTTCGTTCACGAACATGCCCGAGCGCGTCCAGTTTCGAAGATCACTGCTTATCTCCAACGCATAGATCGCTCCGGCAGTGATTGCCTCATCCTCCACCACAATTTGAGTGGCTCCATCATCGAACTCACCGACGCTGACTAAACGCGGGCCGTTCGCGGTGCTCGAAGCGGGGACTGAATGAACCACGACGCTCTCGCCATCGGAGGAGGCAACTCCGTGCTCCCGCAAATCCAACCCCGGCGAGCTGAGGTGGTAAGTCACGGTCCGAGGTTGCCGGTCTAAGAACGGACCCCAACGAATAGTCTTCGACTCGGCGTCGAAAGTCCCGCCCTGGCTGATGGCAGAAGGAGTCGCCGCCACTTGTTCCTCCAAGGCGATCGCAGTCATCCCAGGTGCCGGAAGAATTCGCAGCGAAACAACTTCAACATTTTCTCCAACGGGAGCCACTGACCGCAGCACCACGCCTCGGAATCGAGCGTTCCCCTCGGAGCCAACGGGGGGCAACTGTGGATCGCTGACCCAACACAGCGGAGCCGGGCCGGCGGTGGGATCGAAGCGATAATGTTCGCCCGTTCGCCAAAGCAAGGCGGCGCGAGTGACATAGTCCATGGGAATCGGATTGGGTCCGCCTGGCCATTCGCGACCCGCTTTCCACGCCGCTCCGTAGGCGGTCAACTCGACTGCTCCGATCGAGTCGTCCGCCGCGTCACCATCCGCTGGATGCCGACGGTTCCCCAACAGCACTCGATCGCCGCCGATGCGTAACACGGTTCCGTCAGCGACAGCACGGCCGCTGAATTCCGCGGCGTCCACGGGAACTGTGTCGGGCGTGATCTCGTAAGCAAGCGACCGCGGCTCACGATCGAAGAAGGGACCGAACTTCACCGTCCCGCTAACGACGTCAAAGACCCCATTGTCGCTGATGGCAGTGACCGTCCAGAATGGTTGATCCGGTTGCGGACGGACGCCCGCGACCTGGACAAACGGGGGATGCTCTTCCACGACATAATTCTGAACGTCATCCTGGACCTTCACGTCCAGGCGTACGGTGAATGGGATTCCGGAAGAAACAGCTGGCGGCAACACGCGGATGACGGTCAAAGGTGGTGCCTGTGCCGCCATGACTTGGATCGAAATGCGGGTGGTGGTGATCGTCTGGCCGGCTACATCCGTCGCCGTCGCGTGCAACGTGTGTCGACCGATCGGCGCGTCGTCCCACTGAAAGTGAATCGGTATCGGGGCTCCCGGCCGGAGGCGGCACTCCGGACAATCGAATCGACCGGCACCGATTCGCCGACCGTCGGCGTAGAACTCCGCTTCGAAAATCAATCCGCGTGGATCGACGGCCACGATGCCAAGATCAATGGGTACTCCCTCGATAAAACGGGTTTCGTCGGCCGGTTGAACCCAATTCAGCGTCGCGTGTGCCTCGTTCCCAATGGATTGTATGCGGACCGGTGGAGACACCACTGTTCGATCGAATTGGTCTCGGGCCATCAACTCGTGTTCGCCCTCAGGAATGGCAATCACAAAAGTGTGCGACACTGGTTCATCGACCTCAGGTGGCCGGATGAACACGATTTTCGACTCTGCAATTTTTTGGCCGTCGAGTAACAAATCGACATCGGTAATTCCGCCCACGCGTCCCACGCCGAGCGCGACCACTTGAATTGGCTGACCAGCCTGAACTTTGTCCCCGTTGGATGGTTGGGTAATGGTGAGCCGGGGATGTGGCTCGCCGGCCCGCACCACGATATTCACCGGCTGGGACGTCACTGTTTTGTCGGCGCCGAATTGGCCGATCACGGTGAGCGCGTAGTCTCCTGGTTGCCGCGGGGTCCACTCGAGGCGATTCGAGAGGGGAGTGCCAGGAGGAAAAACTCCGTCCACCACACAAAGGAAGCAGCTTTCGCCGATCTTTTGACCGTTGGCGAAGAATTCAACCGTGCTTACCAACGACTCGGGATCCTGACCCAGGGTATCAATCGTCATGGTGTCACCCACCTGGAATACGGCACCTTCTCGTGGCTCGGTGATGACCAGCGTGGCAGGCCGATGTTCGCCGACTTGAATCGAGATCGGAGCGGACTGCGCTGAGATCCCTTGATTGTCCAAAACTCGAGCGACCAATTGATTTTGACCCGGTAGTGGATTCTTCCACGAGATCTCCAAGACGGGGTGCTTCGTGCCTCCGAGCACCGCGCCATTGCCTAGTACGTCGAGCCGTTCAATCTCGCCGTCGAAATCAAACGCTGTGGCTCGCACGGGCACTATCGCTCCCGAACGAAATTTCGCGTTGTCGGCGGGGGAGGTAAATCGAACCACGGGGGCTTCATTGAGCAATCGCACATCCCCGGTGACGGACAGTTCGAAGTCAAAGCTAGCGTCTGCGCTCGTGGCAGTGACTTGATGAAGTTCGACCGCCACGACATTGGCACCGTCGTGCAAGAGTTCCGGCGGAAGTTCCTGGGCGTGAAACTGCGACTCGCCGTCCCGGTTTACTGAGGTTAGCGCCAACGTGTTGGAATCTACTGATCCTGTGGGAAGGTTGTCGCGGAGTACTTCGACCCCATTGACGTAAACAATCGCGCCATCGTCACGGAGCAGGTGAACGGTCAGGCGAGTTGCCGCCGCGGCATTCACCAACTGGAAGGTCCGACGGAAATAGGACGTCACGGGGCGGCGGTCCGTGTTGCTGTGGATTACGGTAGCTTCGTCGCCATCGCCGTATCCCAATTGCGCCCGGCCCAACTGCCAATCCCGGTCATTGAAGTTCAACGTGGTCCAGCCGAGGCCCGGGAACGCGTCCTGCGCGTAGTAGCGCCAACCGGAGCCGCGCGCGATCAGGACTGGCGATGGTTCAGCGGCGACTCCCGGGAGGCAAACGAGCGCGAACAATTGAACGAACCAAAAAAGCGAAGGAATCGATTTCATGAAGAAAGCAGATGGGTCCGCTGAGCCTTCTAAAGGGACACCAGTAGGGATGGCACACTCAAGGTCTGCTCACAAGGCTAGACCTGACTTGTTGGTTCGGAGTTACACCCTCTCGACGGATTCGGCCCGGTGCGACCAAGAGTTTTTGCTGCTCACGCCGTTAACGCGCGACCTGCCAAAAAGCCGCGACGCTAAGCCTCAACAGAAAGGTCTTACGAGGAGCGGCGCGCCAATGCGGGTAGGCTCGCGGCGGCGACGGCTTGCCCGTGCCGTTTGTCTTGTTCGTTAGGCGTAGCGAATGTCAATCGTTTTCCTAGGTCAGGAAACTCTCGCTCCAATACCGTGCGCGCGTTGGCCAAAACCAAATCTCCGCCTGACCCGGTCATCACCCGACCCAGGATCAATACTTGGCGCATCGGATAAAAATCCGCCCAGTGAGCGAGCGCGTAGCCGAGGAAGATTCCGATGCTCTCATAAATCTTTGCCGCCCTTGGATCGCCCTGTGCCTGCAAGGCCTGAACGTGTTTGAGTTTTTCGGGGAGACCCAGATTGGCCGGGACTTCGATTCCAGCGGGAGCGAGCAGTCGGCCGACAGCTTGTTGTGAGAAATATTGGGCGCCGCAACCCACATCGCCCGACCACTCGTCTCGTGGGGCGTCTGGCCGATAGTCCACGGGGACGAAGGCGAGCTCATTGAGCCAGGTGGTGATGTTGCCTTCGGGGGTGACAAATCCGGCCGCGGTGCTGGTCCCCATCGCTACACCGAGAACCGCGTTCTGCCCAAGCGCCATCGAACCGGCGAGGGCGGTGACTTCGCCATCGTTGACGACGTCGAAGGGGATTCCTTTCCAGGCTCTCCGCAATTCGAGAAACAAATCCTTTACTCGGCTTTCGAAGAGATCGGGCGGCACGCCCCGAAATAGGGAAGCCACTTTGACCCGATTGTTCACATAGACGCCCGCAGCGGAACCGCCGATTGCGTCCACGCGTGGCAAATGCGCCGCCGCGCGCCGCAGTGAGTCCATCACGCCGTCGAAATGGTATTGGGGGTCTTTTTGGAAATAGGGGTCCCAGACCGTTTCTTCGCTAAAGACGCAGCGCCCCTCTTGGACCGCAGCGACTTTGCGGTCACTCCCCCCCAAGTCGAAGCCAATGCGACAGCCGTCGAGATGTCGTCCTAAAGGAGTGGTGCCGGCCCGGGCCGGCGGCAATTCCTCGGGCGTCGGTACCGAGTGGACGGTGATCGGGTCGTCATAAATTCGGCGCCCGATAATGTCGGAATCGAACTTCCCCGCCGGATCCTCAGAGTAATGTCGTCGCAACGCATCAGCCAGGGCGACCGGTCCAGCGACATAAATCTTTGAGCCGCCCCAAGCCCACAGGAGGAACTTGGCCAGACGCTCAAGGAAAAACGGATTGGCAGTGGCGGCGTCAGGATGAGTTTCGCGAAGCACTGCAAACGGGAAGTGGAACACCGAGCCGTCAGCCTGTTCGAGAGCAACGGTGACCGGGACGCCGGCTTCGCAGGCAAAGGCGCGATTCGCCAGAGCGGCGGGACGAAACTGCGGATCGAGCGGGGGAATCAACCGCGGAGCGACCAGGAAGCGATCAAATGAACTCATGCGCGACGGCGCAGGCTGGCCAGGTAGATGGCGGTAGGCAAGCCGAGGCTACCATTCAATCAGTGCCGCGCCCCAAGTGAGCCCGGCACCAAACACGACCATCAAGACCAGGTCGCCTCGAACAATCCGCCTTTGCGCCACGGCCTCATCCAAGGCAATGGCGACACTAGCCGCGGACGTGTTGCCGTACCGATCGACATTGACGAACAATTGATCTTCCCGAGCCCCAATTCGCTCCGCCACCGCTGACATGATTCGCTGATTTGCCTGGTGGGGGATGATGCACTTCACGTCCGCCACGGAAACTCCACACCGATTCATCGCTTCGTGCGCCGCTGCGACCATAGCATTGACAGCATTTTTAAACGTCTCCTTGCCGTCCATCCGGAGGAAATGAAGTCGCTTGGCGACGGAATCGGCGGTCGCGGGGCAGGCGCTGCCTCCGCCGGGCAGTTCCAATAGACTGGCGCGACCGCCATCGGAGCCGAGGCAGGTTGTCAGCAACCCGTGGGCGTTCGGACGATTCTGCAAAACCGCTGCGCCAGCGCCGTCTCCGAAAAGGACGCAGGTGTTGCGGTCGGTCCAGTCGATCACGGAAGACATTTTTTCGGCGCCGATGACCAGGACCGTGTTGTAGGTGTGCGAGGCGACGAAATGGCTCGCGACGTCCAACGCGTACACAAATCCGCTGCAGGCCGCTTCAAGATCGAAGGCAGCCGCGCGATTGGCCCCCAATCGATGCTGCACCAAGCACGCCGTGCTCGGGAAAAGCCGGTCGGGTGTGATCGTGGCGACGATGATCAGGTCTAACTGTTGAGCGGTAACCCCGGCCGCGAGAAGCGCGCGTTCGGCGGCGACCACCGCGAGATCGGAGGTGGCTTCGTTTTCCGCGGCGATGCGGCGTTCGCGAATCCCAGTTCGCGAGGTGATCCATTCGTCCGTCGTTTCGACCATTCCTTCCAATTCGCCATTGCTCAGTATCCGTGCCGGCACGTAGGAGCCCACACCCGTGATGGAAACCGTCCGAAGATGGGGGCGGTTGGCGCGAGGATTACGAAACTTCGGCATCGGAAGGCGATCAGGCGATGCCGGTTGAACGAGCTCCTGTCCGAAGGTTCCGTGGCCTTGGAAATCGGAGGGCAGGAGAATTCATGGCGGCGTCCGGGACATCAGAGCGTGGACACGGCCGTGTTGGCCATCGCAATTTCGCGAACGATTTCGTCATTCAACCGTTGGTTGACCGCCCGTGCACTCTGGAGAATCGCGTTCTTCAAGGCGTCGCGACGGGCCGATCCGTGAATTTTGACGACACTTCCATGCAATCCAAGGACCGGAGCGCCGCCGTAAGTTTCCGGATTCATCCGGGCCTTGATCCGCTTCAAGCCGCCGGATGCGAGGATGGCGCCAAATTTTCGGAGCGGACTTGCCGTCAGTTCCGTGCGCAGGAGGTAGCCGACGGTTTTACCCAGTCCTTCAGCAGTCTTGAGCACCAGGTTCCCCACAAAGCCATCGCACACCGCGACATCTACCCCATCGGTGAATAATTCGAATCCCTCGCAGTACCCGGTGCAATTCAGGTGCGACTTCCGAATCAGCCCGACCGCGGCGCGGGTTAAGTCGGTTCCTTTGGATTCCTCAGAACCATTACTCAGCACCCCGACACGAGGTTTTTCGATGCCCAGCATGGCGCGGGAGTAAACGGAACCCATCACGGCGAACTGCAGCAGGATTTCCGGAGTGCATTCTGGATTGGCACCGGCATCGAGCAACACGAAGGCACCGGTCCGAGAGGGCATAATGCAGGCGAACGAGGGACGTTTCACGCCTTCGAGTCGGCCCAGTCGGAAGGTGGCGCCGGCTACCAATGCACCGGTGTTGCCAGAAGAGATGGCGGCGTCGGCTTTGCCATCCCGGACCAATTCCAGAGCCCTCAGGAGCGAGGAATCTTTTTTCCGACGTACCGCGAGGGCGGGGTCGTCCTCCATCGTCAGCACTTCACCGGCATGGTGAAAAGCGACTCGGCTGTCGGTGAGTCCCGCCTGTTGTGCTAAGGGACGGAGCTCCGCTTCTTTCCCAACGACATAAATTGTCTCGATCGAAGAATCGGCTGCGAGCCCAAGCTGAATGCCATGGAGCAACTCGGTGGGACCGAGATCGCCGCCCATGACGTCCACAGCCAGGCGCATAGAACGAAAGAAGCGCCGGCCCGAGTCAGGGCGCGGCGCTTGGGCTTCGTGGATTAGGCCAGCGCAGTGACCGACACCACTTGCCGGCCCCCGTAATAACCGCAGGCGGGACAGACCCGGTGTGGGATACTGGGCGCGTCGCACTGCGGGCAGGGCGAGAGTTGCGGAAGTTTGAGCACGGAGTTGTACGCGCGGCGCATGCGTTGACGGCTGCGCGACGGTTTTCGTTTCGGTACGCCCATAATGGTGTGTGTTACAGTTTTAGCTGGTCCAGCGCGGCCCAAGGAGATGGACCTTCGGAAGGCACCCCCTCAAGACGCGAATCGCGGGCCACGTCCTTTAGAGGAAGCCCGCGACATTCTGGGCTGCACAACGGATTCGTTGGCAGGGCGAGATAGATGTCTTCGCGCAGCA
>DLVS01000255.1 GCA_003445095.1 Verrucomicrobiales bacterium | reverse complement strand
GACGCTTCGCCGCCGGGCGCGGAGTCAGGTAAACAATATCGCCGGGCTGCAGTTCGGGATCGTTTTCGGGCAACGTTAGATCGAACGTGAGATTCGTGCGGTTCAACGATGATGGACCAGAATTGGCGATCGGGCGACTGAGGAGGATGCGGCTTAGATCGGCATTGGCAGAAGGGCTGAGAGTTGTCAGGGCTTCCCTCAATCGGCGGGCCACGCCGTTCGTCAACGGAACGACGCCAGTGACTTCGCCGTAGAACCGGGCATCGCTGTTTACTACTGATCGGTCCAGGACTACTCCACCTCGGCCAATGACGGGGGGCGGTCCGCCACGGCGGACATTAGGTAGAACTGTTTCCGGATCGGCCAGCTGGGCATTGGCCGCGGCCCGGAAAGAGTTGGTCCCGCCCGCGGATTTCAGTTTCAGGGCAACTTCTCCTTGTGGGTCGTTCGAACCGTCCAACGGAGTCCGCCCCGCCCAGTCCTTGGCGTTCACGTCGGCCCCGGCTTCGAGCAAGGCGGCAATCGCGTCGGCCTGACGATGGTAGACAGCCTGGTGCAGCGGCGTGCGACCTTCCTCGGCCGAAAACCTCGGACTGGCGCCTGCCTGCAATAGTGCCCGGAGGGATTTCAAATCCCCTTTGGTCAATGCTGCCAGGACTGGTGTCGTTCTCGGCCGACTGGGATTGTCTAACCATTGAAATTGCTGGTTGGGGTTTGCGCCCGCGGCGAGCAGTCGAGGAACCAACTCTGGGCGGCTTCGGGTGATGGCCAGCGACAAGGGAGTTTCTTCCCGGTGGTTGTCGACGTCGACCATGGCTCCTCGACTCAACAGGAGCTCCACCAGGGCGGGAGCGCCGTAATAGACCCCTAAATGCAAAGGCGTGTTGGAGTAGACTTCTGACTCCCAGCCTGAGGTTCCCATTCCTCTCGGAATCAAGGTGCGGGCATTGAGATCCGCTCCTCGTTCGATGAGCAGCTCAGCCATCGCGCGATGACCACTACGAACGGCGGCGTGAAGCGGTGTTTCGTTGGAATTGCCCAGACTGTTGACGTTGGCGCCCCGGTTAAGCAGCAGCGCAGCCAAAGGCAAGTCCCCCGCGCGCGCAGCGATGTGGAGCGCCGTGGCACGGTCATCCGTCGGAGCCGAATCGGGAGGAACCCCCAAATCCAACAAATACACGATGGCGTTCGTCCAGCCTTTGCGGGCGGCACGCTGAAGCGGCGTGCCGTTGTCGCCCGCCCGGAGCAGCAGATCGGGACTCTCCGCCGCCAATTTGTGCAAACGTGCCAGCTCCACGGCCTCTTCGTCCCGTTCGGGCGCCGGGCTTTGCGGAGCAAGAGTCGGGTCCGGCACGGATAACTCGACTATATCCGGCCGGCGGTTCTGCGAGGCCAACTGACGCTTCAATGACAACACGTCCCGTCGGGCTCGAATCACTTCGTCCTGAGAAGCCTGACCAGAACGAAAGCGAACCTCGACCATTCTTAACTGTTCTTCGGCCAGCGTGATCTCTTCCTGCAAAAAGACGTTGGGGTCGTCGCCCAAGCTGCGGCGATTGGCGGGATTTTGCGCCTCTTGTTCGAGTTGGAGGCTCAGCGCCTTGGCCTTCCCTGCGAGATTGGCGGACTCGCGAATCAATCCCTGCCACTTGGAGTCGAGTGCCGATAGAATGGCGGCAGATTCCGCGCTGAGTTGGGTGCTAAGCTTGTCGAGCTTTGTCTGAGCGCGCAGGCGTTCAGGATGCTTCGGCCCGAAATCTGTGTTGACCTGGGAAAGCGCGACGTCGGCCTGGTTAAGTTCAGTAAGCAGTCGGGACAACTCCGGAGTCGCGTGGTCCACTGACAGGCGCCTAGCTCGATCGACGTCAGATAACGCCCCCGCTTCGCGGGTGACTTTTTCGAGGTTTCCGGCCTGAGCCTCCAGGAGCTCGATGTCTCGATTCAACATCGTCACCCGGGTTGTGAGTTGCGCGGGCGCCGACGGGCCCTGGCGAACAAGAACGACCAGATTCGTCTGTTCGGGGTAGTCCCGCAGCAAACGACCAATCGCTTCAGTGGCGGCGTTGGTATCGCCCAGACGCCGTTGGACCTCTGACAATCGATACAAGGCGGTCGCGGCGGCCTCGCGCTGCGCTTCCGCCAGTCTTATCGCTTCGGAATAGGCGTCGCGCGCCGCCGCCAAATCCCGCTGCGCTTCTTCGGCTGTTAGCCCGCGCTGAAGTGCCGCCTGCGCCGAATCCGCGCCGCGCAGCGAATTCCACTGGAGCAACATGATTCCGCAGATGAAGAGTGTTTTCATAATGAAGTATTACCGGGTTCAGCCTGAGCCGAACCCCGGTGGGACTTGTCAGGGTTTTGTGAATTCGGCAGGTTCAATTTGTAACCCAACCCATGCACCGTGGTGAGCAGCGACGGCGCATTCGGATTTCGTTCCAGCTTCGCTCGGAGAGCCGACATGTGCGTGTCTACGGTGCGAGTAGTGGGGAACGCTGCCACGCCCCAGATCCGATCAAGGAATGTTTCCCGGCTCACCGGTTGGCCAGGGGTCTCGGCCAGCAAGCGCAGGATCGCAAACTCCTTTCCCGTGAGATGCAAGGGCCGGCCATTTCGGGTGGCTTCTTGCCGGACAAAATCCACTTGGACGTTGCCGAGGGCGAGTCGTTCGGGGGGCGAATTCTGGGTACGATCAAAACGACGCAACACCGCACGAACTCGCGCCAACAGTTCGTCACCACTGAACGGCTTCACCAAATAGTCGTCCGCTCCCGAATCCAAACCACGAACGCGATCTTCCACTTGGCCCTTGGCCGTTAACATGAGGATCGGCGTCGGACGTCCCAGTCGGCGCAATTCAGCCGCCAGTTCCGGATGTTCGCGGGAGTGATCTGCGTCAGCCATGTCGGCCTCCGCCAAGGGACGGAGAATCCCTTTTCGCGTTTCGAGATCAACGACAAACTGATTGATGCCGTCGACGATGCCAATAGTACCGTTACGGACCGGCTCGATGACCCTTTTCCCTTCCATATCCTCGTTAACTCCTTCTCCTCCTGCCTGCCCACTGTTTTCTCCTGGCCCCCCTCCCCCTTCCCCCCACCCCGCCCCCCCACCCCTCC
>DLVS01000256.1 GCA_003445095.1 Verrucomicrobiales bacterium | reverse complement strand
CGGAAATAGAAGCAAGCGTGCTGGTGCATCTCTGCGTTGCGGAGGACGCCGTGGATGATCTCTAGTTCGGTGACAGAACGGTGGCGATGTTGTTCCAGCCAGGGTTGCTGCGCAATGAGGTCGTCGGGAATGTGTTGCGGCACCCAGCCGTAGCGTTCACCGAGCAGACCGATGAAATAGGGCCGACAGCGTTTGATTTCCTCCAGGCAGATAGGCAGCACCTTGCCTTCCGCCGCTTCCTCGTCCGTGACGCCCCAGCGCAAATCCACCTCACCCCAAGTGACGCCGCGCGATTCGCACAGCCGGCCCAGTTGTGGGAAAGTAAATTTGATGAGGTAGTCTCGTTCGGCTTTCATGTCCCGAAAGGTCGAGGAAATGAAGACGCGAATCTGGCGATCTATCGACTGAGGAGTGCGAGGCATCGCTGGAGTTTTCTTGTTGTTCATGACGGTTTCATGTATAAGCGCCGAGGTTTTTTTTACGTGTGAAATGGCATCTTCCACACAACTCCTTGCGTGAGCGTGCTGCGGTCCTAATCGATGCGGTAGTTTCATCAGATCAGTCCCGCCAATCAGGCCGGGATTCTATGAGACGCGGAATGCAGTCCTTGTGATCTGCGAGATACGAAAGGACAGGCTTGGGCAGAAAGACGAGTTTGTTCAGGTCGAGTGTCCCATTCAACAAATCCTTCAAACCACTTGTCAAACGTCTGGCGAGTTCCTTTTCCTGAATGCCGCCCGGTGGTCGGAAGTTATGAGTTTCAATAGCGAAGAGACCCCGCTCCATGAGCCCTTGCTCCTCGGGGGAAAATGCAAACTCCGCTGGTCGCCGAGCCCCGTCGCCCACAAATAGCGCCACCACGTTGTGCAGGTCAGGATTGAAACCGCAATAGCGCTGCTTGATGTTCAGCAGAAGCTTATTTACGGTTTCGTCTTTCCCGGTTTCATCTGTCCGGCGGCAGTTTTCTAGCCCAGCGATGAAGACTAAGGTGAGGCGGTCCTCTGGGTTGTATCGGAAGATTCTGAATGCATAATCTTCACCTTCTGCCCGGAGTCGTTCCCGTCCGTTGGACATGAGAGTTGGATCAATCACCAAATCCTTTCGGGCATCAAGGTCCGTGACCGTGATCATCGCTCCGAATGCCGAAAAAACTGCTTGGGCCATCGCAAATCTGTGTTCAGTCGTGTCGGCCAAAGCGGGCGGACCGCTGTGGGCGCAGTTGACAACATAAAGAACACGATCGAGAAGACACTTAGCCATAGCCTCTAATGCCATAGTAAACTCGAGTATGGTGGGCGGGTTAGCAGACGTGAACATCACGCCGATTCGTGTGCGGTCTTTGTTTAGCATTGTGTCAATCCTCCAGGTAGTGGTGTGTTGTTAGTGAGATTTCGGGAGACAACTACTCTCCTGAACAGTTCTTCCCCCAGTGCGCGAGCGCGGTCTTGCCCATACCGCCGATGCCATGTAGTCCAGCCGGGGTTTGCTCCGGCGCATCGAGCAACGCAGCGCGCAGGCTGGCCAGTTCCAGTTCGCGCCCGACGAAGTTCGCGTTCGGCCAAGGGAGATTGCCGCGCCGGGCACGGTCGAGCGTGAGCAAGCGCAGCCGTTGAGCGACATGCTCGGTGAGTTGCTGCAATTCGGAACGGGCCGCCGCATCAAGGAAGTTGCCGTGGTCGGCATGCCGCCACTCGTGGCATTGGATATGGAAGCGCTGGAGCAAGTCGCCCTTCCAACGGCGGAGCAACGCGGCGTCCTCCGGCGGTCGAGGTCTTCCAGTTTCACGAACCAGAGCGACGCAGCACCCTGCGACACGAGGCCGTGTTCGAGTTCGTGCCGGCACCATTCCTCCCATTCCCAGCGGCAGGCATCGCTGCGCAGGTAGCTGCGGGAGAGGCAGGCGATGAAGAAGCGCGAGTCACGCAACGCCCGATGACAGCGGACCTGCCAGTGGTCGAAGTCCTGGATGTCTTCCTTGTCGAAAAAGATCTCCAGAGCGCGGTTGAAGCGACGGCGAAAGTCAGCTTCCAGTTCCACGTGCAAGCGGACGACAAACGCAGCCACCGCTTCACGGGGGTGTTGTCGCCCTGATGCGCGTAGGAGATGAAGAGGTCGTGGGGCATGATAATCCTTCAGTTCATTTCAAAGAGGTGGCTGAATCTGGTACTTGGTGCCTGGCGTTGGTCGTAGACTATCTCGGCACGGTTGGAGTTATTGGAGGCGGCGGCGCTCGATTTTGCCACTACGGCTCATCGTCAGCTTCCGCGCGTGACGACACCGCACAAACGCCGCGCTTACTGGCGACCACAAAGTCAGCCAATTCAAGAACGACACCCACGACGGCAAACTCGGCTCGCACCGCGGCGACCGCCTCGACCAAGCGGCGTCCGGAGCGAAACAGCTCGCGGTAAGCACTCCGAAGCGCTAGCCGTTCCGAACTGGAGATTCCTGCTCTGCGTAATCCGACCGTATTCAGTCCCGCCAATGCGTTATCACCTCGGGCAATACAGAACGGAGGCAGATCCTTCGAGATCGCGCTGCCGCCTTGCATCATCGCTAACCTCCCGACTCGACAAAACTGATGCACCAGGCAGTTGCCCGAAACGAAAGCGTGGTCGGCCAACTCCACGTGCCCGGCCAATTGGGCTCCATTCGCGATGATGTTGCGATTTCCGATCCGCGAGTTGTGACCGACATGGCAACTGGCCATGAAGAAATTTCCATCCCCGAGTTCGGTGTCTTGATCAAGGGTGGTTGAACGGTTCACCGTCACGTGCTCGCGAAACACGTTGTCGTCGCCAATTCGCAATCGCGTCGGCGCGCCCGAATACTTGAAGTCTTGAGGCGCATCCCCAATCACGCAGCCGGTGTGGAAGCGATTGCGAGCGCCCGCGATCGTGTGTCCCGTGAGATGTGCGTGAGCCCCCACCACGCAGTCGGCGCCGAGGACGACGAAGGCATCGATCACCGCGTAAGGACCCACGGAGCATCCCGCCCCGAGTTGAGCGTCGGGATGAATGACAGCGGTCGGATGAATCATCCTAGGAGAGGAATTGGGGCGAAGGCAAACCACCGATGGACACAGGGAATCCAACGCGGCTGGCGCCGCAACCACCGCAGCGCGGGCGGCCTCGCCTGCGTACAGCCAGAAGGGCGGAAGACGAAAGGAAGCCGTTGAACCACGGATGAACGCAGATGGACACCGATGGGGCAGAATCGTTTTGGCTCTGACGGAACGGGGCTCCAGGACACCTCGTCGCCGCCGACTGAACTGAGCAGTTTCGGCAACTCCCTGAATATCTGTGTCTATCTGCGTTCATCTGAGGTTGAACTGCTTTTCTCAAAATCATACGGCGGTTCCCGAAGAACGGCGACGCAAAGCGAACCAAAGAACCCACGGCCCAGCCAGCGCGGCCGCAACGGTCGCCGCATTCGCCATGGCAACGACGGCCATCACCGGACGCGAATGCGGGAAATCGACCCACCGTTCTCCTTCCTTGTGAAAAACCACCAACGGCAACGGGGCGCC
>DLVS01000009.1:2785-3928 GCA_003445095.1 Verrucomicrobiales bacterium | reverse complement strand
AGTTCATCGACCAGCCCGACGACGAATTGCTTGGGATTCCCCGCGCGCACGAAGGGTGGCAGTGCTGACAACAGAAACGTGCGTTCGCCGAATTCGCCCAGTTCAACCCCCAGCCGCGACAGGGTGCTGAGGTTCTGCCGCAAGAACACGGCATCGCGCGGACTGACTTCCAGCGTCTCTGGCAGCAACAGCCGTTGCGAGGCGGCCGCGGTCGCGGTTTCCAGCCGCTGCAACATCTGCTCATATAAGATCCGCTCGTGGGCGGCATGTTGATCGAGCAACACGAGTCCACGATCCGATTCCAGCACGACATACAACCGGCCAATCACCCCAACGAGCCGAAGCGGGACGCGCAACAAAGGAACAGGGCCCCCAGTGGCCGTGGGGGATGCGGGAACCGCAGACACTGAAACCGCCGGCGCAGGTGAGGCAACTGGAGGACTCGGGGCCGGTAAGGCCACGCCTGCTGCAGCTCCGGATGAATTTGCTGGAGCCGGAGGAAAGATCGATGCGCAGGGCGGATCGGCTGGTGAGGGTTTGGGGTGTCCGAGTGCTGGCTCCACCTCAGGTGGCCGAAAAGAAAGTGCCATGGCGGCTTGAGTCGGAGCGAGCACTGGAAGCGTTGGCGTCAGCGTCAACGAAGGCTGCGCGGACTCGGAAGGTTGGCTGCGCGGGGCGACCGGCGCTGACGAATCCGGGACTTGATGGAACTGCAGGAGTGTATCGCGCACAGCCTTGGCCACGAGCCGGCGCACTGCCTGTTCTTCCCGGAACTTCACTTCGCGTTTTTGCGGATGAACGTTCACGTCCACCGCCGCGGGATCGAGCTCGAGAAACAGACAGCACACCGGATAGCGGCCTTTCATGAGCACGTTGTGATATCCTTCGAGGAGCGCGAAGTTGAGTCCGCGATTCTCGACTGGCCGCTGATTGACGAAGAGATGTTGTTCGTCGCGCGTGGAGCGAGATACCCCTGGCGCGCCGATGAATCCCCACACGCGAAAGGAAGAGGACAGCGGCCGGTGCTCCGATTCCTTCTCAGTCGGTTGGGCAGACGGGGTATCACCGGCTAACTCGCCTTGGCTGACATTTGGCGAGCCGGCGGCCTCCTCGACCCGCGTGGAAAAATCCACCCGCAGCCAG
>DLVS01000009.1:0-2662 GCA_003445095.1 Verrucomicrobiales bacterium | reverse complement strand
CCACTTGAGGGCACGCCAGGGCCACCAGGGTGAGGTAGTGCCCAATGTGGGCACGCTCTGTTTCTTCGCTCCGAAGGAATTTTCGCCGCGCCGGCAAATTGAAAAAAAGATGGCGCACCTCGACGGTGGTTCCCGGCGGTGAGGCAGCGACTTTGACTTCCACAATTTTGCCGCCGTTGATGACGATTTGCGTGGCCTCGCCCGTGGCAGAGTCGCGCTCGCGGGTGGTTAGCGTGAAGCGGCTGATGCTCGCGATGCTCGGAATGGCTTCGCCGCGGAACCCCATGGTGGCGATCGCCGCCAAGTCTTCCGCGCGTCGAATCTTCGAAGTGGCGTGGCGTTCGAGACACAACAATGCGTCATCCTTGCTCATGCCCAGCCCATCGTCGGTGACGCGGATCAAGCTGCGTCCGCCGGCGCCAATTTCGACGGAGATCCGACGGGCATCGGCATCGAGCGCGTTTTCCACCAACTCCTTGACCACACTGGCCGGACGTTCAACGACCTCTCCGGCCGCGATTTGATTCGCGACTTGTTCGGGCAGCAGCCGGATGCGGTTCACGAAGCAGACGGTCGAAGCTTGGCCGCGTCCTGTAAATCTCGTTCCGCTCGGTTAGGCCTGAGGACGTCGGATTCTGGAGTGACGACGGTCACTTTCCGGGCGTTCCGCGTTTCGAAGCGACGGCCACTTGCTAGCGTCCAGCCTTGAGTTTGGCCGCGACCTCGGTCGCCTCGCGCTCTGCTTCGGGCAGCGGTCTCCCCGGCGACATTCCAGGACGAACATGTCCGACCGACGTCAGCCACGCGTCTTTGAGCGCTCGTTGGCGTTGTTGGACGAGCGCGAGAACAGCCGGAGCACGTGGGTCGGAGTTCAAAACCGCCGCGGGTGTCTCGGCGGATATCAAAGCCTCCGGGGCTCCGAGATGGCGCAGCACTTCACGAGCGATCAACCAGTGCCCTTGGGGGTTCGCGTGGACTCCGTCGCCCGCCAGAATGAACTTGGGATTGCCGCGACGTTGCTCCTCGAGGAAGCGGTTCATGGGACCGTGAATATCCACGACCTCCCATCCTTGAGCGCGTTGGCTGATAAGCCAATCGGAATAGCGGTCGAGTACGGTGTTGTAGCCTTCGTAAGGCGACGGGTAAGCGTCCAAGCCCGCGGGCAATGTACGGCCGGCCAGCGGCACGGGATCGAACACGGGTGGGCTCAAGTGAATGACGCGCACGCCTCGCCGAGCCGCCTGCACGCGAAGCTGACGGATTCCTTCCTGAAATTTTTTCAAACGCTGTTCGCTGAAAGGGTAATAAATGCCGTCATTCATCCCGTAACAGGCCACGATCAAATCTGGCTTCGCTTGGTCGAGGACACGGCCGAGACGTTCGCGCAGCTCGGGCCTCGGAAAGGCGCCACCCGCGTGCCCCGGTTCGGATAGTCCGGAAACGGTTTCGCTCGGCAGGCCGAGATTCAAAAAGGACAGCTCGTTGTCGGGAAACTGCAGTTGCAGCCACGTTTCGACCAACTCGGCCCATTCGCCAGCGTACGTAATACTGTCGCCGAGCAACACCACCCGCGGAGCGGGAACGAACGCCCGGGCGGCGGGCGCAGGAACGCGAGCGGTCGTTGCCGGAGTCAATCGAACCTGACGAATGTCCATGACGGCCGCGGCTTGTTTGCGCTTTGGCTTGATCGTGAGCGTGTTCGTGCCAGCGGCAAGGTTGACACGTCCCAATCGTCGCGGAACGAAGTTCTGGAAGTGCCCCGTTTCTTCCACGGTGAACCGGAACTGTTGCCCTCCTACCTCGACGACCACATCGCTGCCGCCCTGGCCGTCCCCGCAACCTTGCCAAGCTTCCACGTCAAACGCTCCGGCCTGGGTAACCAAGAAATCCCAACTGGCCCAATCGGATGGATTCACCCAATAACCGAGGCAATTCTTATTCGTGGCCGGCTCGTAGCGCATCATAACGCTGTGAGTCGTCGCCGCGCTTGCCGGCAGAGTGATGCCGCCGTCAGTTGCTTGCCGGATCGAATCGCCCTCAGGCGCCGGCTGCAAATTCACGGCTTGTAGCCTCAAGACCTCCGAACCCACCAGCTTGGGACAACTCAGCCGAACGCTAAATGGATCCGATTTCGGCAGATAAATTCGCGCGACCGTGAGGTTGGTGAACCGATCCCACCCGCCCGTCGAGGGCCGCGGCACCGTGAATGTTTTTCCGGCCAGGTCGAATTGGAGTTCCGTGCCGTCGCCACCTTCTGCGGCATATGTCACCCCAAGGTCATATCGGCCCCAACGCGTTGGTTTAAAATCCCAAGTCAACGAGTCGGACGGATTGGTCCACGAACCGACGAACGGAGCTCGTCCAACCGGTGATTGCAGGCGAGCTTGAGTGCCATCGATTCGAGCTGCCGTCGCGGTGAAGGTGATTTGCCCGTCGGCGGACTGAGCGGGCTGACCCTCCGCAGCGTTCACCGCCAGGGAACTCGGGAACGTCAGCAAGCCGAGCCTCAGCCAAAGGAAATGCAGACGGCACAAGTGAATCACCGTGGAAGTCTGGCGTGATTCGTCAACGGCGGGAAGCATTCAGCAGGAGTGTGATTGACCGACCGATTCGCTCGTCGGCACAGAACCAGCGCTCCGAGGAATGTTCCGCAGCGAGGCAA
>DLVS01000244.1 GCA_003445095.1 Verrucomicrobiales bacterium | reverse complement strand
CGTCCTTACCAAGGACGTGCTCTGCCAACTGAGCTACGCGGGCATCGCTTTCGTCCGCTTTACCGCCTCACAGCGATAAAAAATTCAGTTTCCACGCTCACCGGAACGAGGAAACCGAACTCGGGCGCCTGCAACTCAAAATTGAGCGCAAACTCTTAGGAGCGGCCCCGGCGAGTGTCAACGGGTTTTTGCCGCGAATTTGGAGAGCGGGCGCATCTCGGCACGGCCCCCGATTAGGCCGTGAGCCAGCGCTGGTCCCAGTGATGATTGCGACTAACGGAACTCCGACCCCTTTCGGCACTACCGACGCACCGAGTTTCCCGTCAGATGACGTATCCTCGTTGCGATTTCTGCCAAGGAGTTGCAACGTCGGGAGGTCCGATGCGCCCTTATCTCGATTTGCTCCGCCAAGTCTTGGACTCCGGCGCCGTCAAGGCCGACCGGACGGGCACGGGCACGTATTCCGTCTTCGGCACTCAAACTCGGTACTCCTTATCGGCGGGCTTCCCCTTGGTCACCACCAAAAAAGTCCACCTCAAGAGCGTCATTTACGAACTGCTTTGGTTCATCCGCGGCGACACCAACGTCCGGTGGCTCCAAGAACGCGGCGTCTCCATTTGGAATGAATGGGCCAACCCCGAGACCGGGGATCTCGGCCGCGTGTACGGCGCTCAGTGGACGGATTGGCGTTCCTTCGACGGTCGCTCCATCAACCAGTTGGATGAGGTGGTGAAGCTGATTCGGAAAAACCCGGACTCTCGTCGACTAATTGTTTGCGCCTGGAATCCGGGGGAGATTCACCTGATGGCGCTCCCGCCGTGCCACACGCTGTTCCAGTTCTACGTCGCGGACGGAAAGCTAAGCTGCCAATTGTACCAGCGAAGCGCGGACCTTTTCCTGGGAGTTCCCTTCAACATCGCGAGCTATGCGTTGCTCACGTTCATGGTCGCTCAGATCACCGGACTTCAGCCTGGTGACTTTGTCCACACGTTGGGCGATGCCCACATTTACTCGAATCATTTAGAACAAGTCCGCCTTCAGCTTTCGCGCGAACCGCGGCCATTGCCGCAAATGAAACTGAATCCCGCTCGCCGTGAGTTGCGTGAATTTGTTTACGAAGACTTCGAGCTGACCGGCTATGATCCACATCCAGCCATAAAAGCTCCCGTGGCGGTCTGACATATCCAGGTCCATGCAGTAAGAAAACGGGGAGAACCCCGAATAGATACGAATCCACCGTGCGCGGCTGGAGCCGCCATCATCGGAGCGCGGACAGCCTCGTCCGAGTCAAGGGAGACGTGAGAATGTGTCGCCAAGTGAGAAGGAATCGAAACAAGTGCAGATGAACGCAGATGAACACAGATTGAGGACTTCACCTGAGGTTCGCCGGGCGGCCCTGGCTGATTGCCCGGGCATCCTCGCGATTTACAACGACGCCGTCCTCCACACGACGGCGACTTACGACTATGAGCCCCGTTCCCTGGAGCACCGGCAGCAGTGGTTCACGGCTCGCGAGCGAGACAGGTTTCCTATTTTCGTCGCTGTGGAAGCCCAGCCCAGCGGCCCGGAACGCATCATTGGCTGGAGCGCACTGAATCCTTATCACGATCGTATGGGATACCGCTTCACGTCGGAGAACTCCGTGTACGTTGCCGCGAATTCTCGAAATCGGGGCGTGGGTTCCCTTCTTTTGGCGCCGCTCATTCCGGCCGCCGAACAACGAGGTCTGCACGCCATCATTGCCGTCATCGACGCCACCAACGCAGTGAGCATTCGTCTTCACGCGAAGTTCGGCTTCGAACAGGTGGGTCACTTCAAACGCGTCGGCTTCAAATTCGGCCGTTGGTTGGATGTCGTTTATATGGAACGATTGGTTCAGGTGCCGGTGACCGATTAAAATCGGGTTATTTTGAGATCGGCGGGAGACTCCCCAGCTTGGGAGGTGAAGCCAACTGTGCCGGCTTGGCGCCGGATTCGAAATTGGCTTTGCGCCCGACCGGCCAGCCGTTCGGCAACGTCACCCAATCACCGACCCGATCCGTTTGGTACCGTGGTCGGCCCAGTTGCTGCACGTTAATGAACGTCAGTTGTTCCGGCATCACCAGAGCGGGAATTTCGACGACACCGATGGCCGGGGCTTGCGCCCGGACGAAATACAACCCACCAGGTAAGCTCACGATTTCCGCCACTTGATCCGACTTCATCGTGGCATTGCGGACGTGAATCACAAAGCGGCCATCCGCATCGAAAACGTCGTACGGCGTGTTAGGGCTATATCGGATCCCGCCGTCATTGAAGGTTAAGGCCAGGGTAAACACTTGGAGCTGTCCGGGAATCGCCGTCTTGGCCTGCCGAAAAGGCATTCCCGACATCGGTCCAACTGGGTCGAGGAGAGTGACGATGGACTCCGAGCTAGCACAGCCCGCCAATATGAGCATCCCCACCACGCAGGCGACAAACGAAACTCGAGCGATGCGCGTCATGGAAAGCGACGACCTCCAGAATCCGGATGCGAATCAAGGCCTCGAACTCT
>DLVS01000563.1:8255-12241 GCA_003445095.1 Verrucomicrobiales bacterium | reverse complement strand
GGATCGGCCCATCAGCCCGGCCCGGGAGCTGGCGCGCCAGTTGGATCAGGCGTTTGTCGAAGTCGCCGACGAAGTGTCACCCGCGGTGGTGGTGATCGATGTCGCGCAGCGGGACGAGGACACTGAAGAAACCCCGGCCGCTCGGCACCCGTGGTTCGATTTACTGCCCGAAGAATGGCGCGGCCCATTCCGTCGTGACCGAGCGGAATCGGACGACAAACCACCCGGACCCCCGGAGTTCAATGGGCAAGGATCCGGCATGATCATCGACCCGGAAGGGCGGATACTAACCAATCACCATGTCGTCGAGGACGCTGAACGCATTCGCGTTCGGCTCAAAGACGGCCGCTCCTTTGAAGCCGAAGTCCGGGGTCTGGATGCAACTTCGGATCTCGCCGTGCTGCAGTTGAAAGGCGCTCCCAAGGATCTGCCGGTCGTAAGGTTCGGAGATTCCGATGCGGTGCGGATTGGGCAGTTCGCGATCGCTATTGGGGCTCCCTTTCGGCTCGACTACACCATTACCTATGGACACGTCAGCGCTAAAGGGCGCACATCGGTGGTACCTTCGATGCTGGGTGGCGGGATGATGGAGCAGGATTTCCTCCAAACCGACGCCAATATCAATCCGGGAAACTCAGGGGGGCCACTGGTCAACATTGACGGTGAAGTCATCGGCGTGATCTCGATGATTCGCGGACTCAATTCCGGAATTGGCTTCGCGATCCCAGCCAATCTAGCGCGCGAAATTGGCGCCCGGTTAGTTGCGGACGGCAAGTTCGTGCGTTCGTGGTTGGGATTGTCGATCAGTTCGTTGCGCGACGAAGAGGAAGTTCAGGCTTTGGTGCCCGGGTTGGCCGATGGCGTCGTGGTCATCGACGTCCGGCCAGACGGCCCGGCCCGCGAGGCAAGACCTGCTCTGGAGGCGAGAGACGTCATCATCGCTGTCGATGGAAAAACCGTCACGAACCCAGCCGATTTTAAGTCGCAAGTTAGCCGCAAACCGCCCGGAAGTGTGGTTCTGCTCAAGGTTCAAAGGCAGGCGGAATCGCTTCAGGTCGAAGTGGTGGCGGCCGAAAAGCCGGCCCGGATCCCGCTGATTGGGCGAACTCGCCCGAGCCCAGCGGAGCGTGAATCCTACTTCCTAGGAATGACGCTCAAAGTGTTGTCCTCGGCCGAAGCAAAAAAGGCCCAAGTCGCGGGTGGGATTGTGGTCACTCAACTCGAGGCCGATAGCGTCGCGGCCGCCCGCGGAGTCCTAGTAGGGGACGTCATCACGGAGATCAACCATCGGCCGGTGACGTCGAACCGTCAGGTTTCTGAGGCCATTCAGAATGCCAATTTGGCTCGAGGTGTGGTGTTGAACTTCACTCGCGACGGCAAGAGCGACTACCGGATCTTGAAGGATGCGGAAGAGTGAAGCCGGGGATCTACGATCAGCGCGATTCGGTCGAACCGCGGTTCTTCTCAGCTTCTTCCGCCGTGCTATGGCTCAGCCTGATCAGGCTACTTGGCCACTGGCTTGCCCGCCTGTTTCCAGGCCGTTAAGCCTCCTTCCAGGTTGATCAGGTTGGTGAACCCGAGCGATTCCATCTTGGTGCACGCCTTGGCGCTTCGCACGCCGGCCGCGCAGTGCACCAAATACTGTTTCGATTTGTCCAAATTGGCCAGTCGCTCCGCGAAATCGGGTGCCTTGAAGTCCAGCAATACAGCCCCCGGCAAATGGCCCTGCGCGAATTCCGACGGAGTTCGGACGTCCAAGATCACCGCGTTCGTGTTGGATCGGAGTTTGTCGAATTGTTCTACCCCAAGATTCTTGGTCACCGGGGGCTTGGCGGTCGAAGCAGAGGAAGCACCCGTGGTCCCAGGGGATGCGCCGCGAGGCTCCTGAGCCCGCAGCCGTCCCACGGTAAGATAAACAAGCAGGACGAGCAGGACGGCCGCCAGGTAAAGCATGGTTTTCACTTGTGGGTGATCCGAATGAAGCGGACTCGGTGGGCAATGGCAATTGCGGTTTAGCCCACCAGAGTTTACATCCCCGGCCATGCGCTTCATTGGTGGCGTTTACGAGAAGCTCCAGCGGCATCCAAAACGGATCGTTTTCCCGGAGGGCACCGAGCCCCGAGTGTTGCAGGCCGCGCGACAATTCTATTCTTTGAGGTTGGGCGTTCCCATTCTTCTTGGAGATCGCCAAGAGGTGAAGTCCGCCGCCGAGGCCCTAAGCGTCAACCTCGAGGGCATCCGTTTGATCAATCCGACCCAAAGCTCCGACCTGGACAGCTTCGTCAAACGTTTCGTGCTGATTCGTCGCGGGAAAGGGATCGCGGAAGCGGAGGCGCGGGAGGCGATGACCAAACCCAACTATTTTGGGGCAATGATGGTCGCGATGAAACAAGCCGACGGCTTGGTTTCGGGTGCGAGCGAGATCTCTGGCGGTGTCCTGCGGCCGCTATTTCAGATCATCAAAGTGGCCCCCCGAACGACGACCGCTTCATCATGCATGGTCATGGAGGTCGAAGATACGCGCTTCGGAGAAAAGGGAGTCCTGTTCATGGGCGATTGCGGTGTCATTCCGGATCCGTCGGTGGAACAACTGGCCGAAATCGGACTGAGCATCGCTCGGCTGGCGCGCCAAATATTGGGAACGCGACCTCGGGTGGCGTTCCTGAGCTATTCCACCCAAGGCAGCGCGACTCATCCGAGTGTGCTCAAGGTCAGGGCTGCTACGGCGCTCGCCCAGCAGCGGGCCAACGCCGAATCGTTTGACGCTGATTTCGATGGGGAACTCCAGGTCGACGCGGCCTTAATCCCCGAAATCGCGGCGCGGAAACTGCCGGAAAGTCGTGTGGCTGGCCGCGCCAACGTACTGGTCTTTCCGGACCTCAACTCTGGCAACATCGCCCACAAGCTCATTCAGCATATCGCGCGCGCCAACGCCTACGGTCAGATCCTCTTGGGCCTGGATCGTCCCGCCGCCGACCTATCCCGCGGTAGCTCGGCGCACGACATCTTGGGCGTGGCCGCGATCATCGGCCTCCAAAGCATCGAGTATAATAAGCTTTATCCCGGCGCCGGCGACGCGCTTCCTGGAGACATTCATATTCCGGGGGAGTGAGCCCTTACGTGGAATCACTCAGCTTGACTCGTCCTGCCTGACTTACCCACTCAACGTCGCTTTTCGCCGTGCTGCTAAACACTGCCACTCCCCGGGTTTTTATCGCGGCCACGCGGCAAAACGACGGAAAAACCACCAATTCGCTGGGCCTGTTGGCGGCGCTCCAGCGGCGGTTCGGTCGCATCGGCTATATCAAACCGGTCGGCCAACGCTTCGTCGAAATTGACGCCGAAAAGATTGATGAAGATTCGGTGTTGATGGACCGGGTGTTTCGATTGAATTGCCCGCTGGTGGACATGTCGCCCATTGCCGTCGAACCCGACTTCACGCGGCGCTACCTGCAATCATCGAACTTCGATGTGCTGGTGAAGAGGATTCACAAAGCATTCGATCGCGTGGCCTGGGAAAAAGATTTCGTTCTTTGCGAGGGCACCGGGCACGCCGGAGTCGGCAGTGTTTTCGACCTGAGCAATGCGACGGTCGCGCGCGTGTTGAATGCCAAGGTGGTTATCGTCACGCGCGGCGGAATTGGACTGCCCATCGATGAAGTCACGTTGAACCGCGCCTTGTTTGAGAAGGAAGGAGTCGAGGTCATCGGTGTGATTCTCAATAAGGTTCTTCCCGAAAAGCTCGATTATATCTCGGAGTTTGCCGAGAAGGGACTCCGCCGAAAAGGACTCAAACTATTAGGCGTCGTCCCCCATCTCCCGATTCTGTCGAGTCCGACGGTTGATCTCATTCGGGAAGATTTGCGCGCGCAAGTGCTCAACTCCTCCCGGCAGGTTCACAATATCGTGGATCGGGTCATCATCGGCGCCATGAGCGCCGCGCAAGCCACCGCACGATTTAAGCGCGGCGTCTTGCTCATCGTGCC
>DLVS01000563.1:0-8163 GCA_003445095.1 Verrucomicrobiales bacterium | reverse complement strand
CATTTGGCGGGAATCGTCTTATCGGACGACATTCCTCCGTCGTCTTCGGTCCTCAAGCATGCGGCTCAATTCTCCTGTCCAGTGCTTTGGTCGGATTCCGATAGCTACACGGTCGCGAGCCGGGTCCATGACCTGATTGTGAAAATCCGCCCCGACGACACTGAGAAGATCAAGCTCGTCCAGGAGTTGATCGCGACGCACGTGAAGCTGGACAAAATTCTGGAGGCACTCGAAGGCGGGGGCCGTTGCGGACAAGGCCGAAAAGCAGTCCCACCGCCGCAGGTTTGATTGCCGATGGGTTCGCGATCCCGCTAATCTCGCGACACCTCCATGGCTACGATTGCGGTTCTGGGCACGTTCGACACGAAAGGCGAAGAGCACAGCTACGTCGCAGAATTGATTCGTCAACGCGGGCATCAACCTCTGCTGATTGATGTGGGCACCCTTGAACAGCCCCGCCTGAAGCCGGATATCGCCCGGGAAGAAATCGCGAAAACCGCCGGAGTGGACCTCGAAGCCCTCGTCGCGCGACGAGACCGGGGTGAGTCGGTCGCCGCGATGACTCGGGGGGCCCCGTTGGTGCTCGCTCGACTGCAGAGCGAAGGCCGCCTCGACGGTGTGATTTCTCTGGGCGGCGGCGGCGGCACCGCCATTGGCACCGCGGCAATGCGGGCCCTTCCCATTGGGTTGCCCAAGCTGATGGTCTCGACTCTCGCCAGCGGCAATATCGCTCCTTACGTCGGTGTTAAGGACATCGTCATGATGCCGAGTGTGGTCGATATCGCTGGTTTGAATCCGTTATCCCGCAAACTCCTGGCGCAAGCGGCCGGGGCAATTTGCGGAATGGTTGAGGCCAAGCCCCCGTCCGAAACGGCCGCCCGCCCGGTTATCGTGGCCTCCCAATTCGGGAACACCACGCCGTGCGTCACTCGGGCGCGCCAGCAACTCGAAGCCGTGGGATACGAAGTAATGATCTTTGCCGCGACGGGTAATGGCGGCCGGACGATGGAGTCCCTCATCGAAAGTGGTCTCGTCGCGGGCGCACTTGACATCACTACCACCGAATGGGCCGACGAACTTGTGGGAGGCGTCCTAAACGCCGGACCGACCCGTTGCGAAGCAGCGGCCCGGCGAGGCATCCCTGCCGTCGTCGCCCCGGGATGTCTCGACATGGTTAATTTCGGGGAACCCGCTTCCATACCCGCGAAGTTTTCCGGTCGCCGTTTTTACCAACACAATGCTCAGGTCACTCTCATGCGGACGAACCCGGAAGAATGCGCCGAGCTCGGGCGGATTCTGGCTTCCAAGTGCAACCTTTCCATCGGACCAGTGACTTTGTTGATCCCGTTGAAAGGGATCAGCGTAATCAGTGCCCCCGGGCAACCGTTCCATTGGCCAGAGGCGGACCACGCGTTATTTGGCGAATGGAAGAAACATCTCCGGGCCGACATTCCGGTGGTCGAATACGACGGCAATATCAACGATCCTGACTTCGCCGACCTCTGTGTCCGTGAATTATTGAAAAACCTGGCCGGCTCACCGATCGCGGACGGACGGACGAGCTGACTAAGCGTCCCGGGTGAGGTCAATGAGGTTCAGCTGTGTCGAGGTAGTGAGCCGTGCGATAGGAGGATGTCCCGCGTTTCCTCGGGCCGAGAAAACCCCTTGCCCGAGTGGATTCGGTCGCTTAACTAACGCCGCCGGTGGCCAGCGTAGCTCAGCGGTAGAGCAGGGGACTCATAAGCCCTTGGTCGGAGGTTCGATTCCTCCCGCTGGCACCACTTTCGAGATCGATCACCAGCGAAATAGTGCGCTTGGTTAGTGACTGGGGCGAGTTAGCCGTTGAGTTCGTTTAGCTTGGTAGCGACTTCCTCGAGGGAAAGGCCTTCGATCAGGACGACTTTCTGTCGCGAGGTCGCGCCGCGGATCAATCGGACGAAACGCCGGTGAATCCCCAAGCTTTCCGCAATGAACTCGAGCACTGCCTCATTGGCAGCGAAGTCCACCGGGGGCGCCGCTACTTGAAGTTTAAGGGCTGAACCAAGAATTCCAGCGAATCCCGTCCGCCGCGCCCGCGGTTGTACTTTCAACGTCAGCAGCACTGCGTCGGCGGCCTGAGCCAAGTAAGGAGGGTGATTCATTTTGAGATCCAACGCTCCGGTCAATTCACGATCGTAATCTCAAATATAGCTCGACCAATCCACGTTCCGCGCCCCAGCCGGCCGCCAGAATGAGGACGGCCGCAATCAAGGGCGCAAAGTCTAGCTTTCCCAGTTGCAAGGGCAGCCAGCGCAAGGGCCGCAGGAGCACGCCACCGACTTGATGAACAAAATCCCAAAATGGATGAGTTCCCAAGTAGACGTACGTGTTAACGAGCCGCAGAACGAGCAATCCGGCGAAAAGCCAGCGGGCAGAGACCCAGATGCCTGCCGCGATCAAAAGGGATTGGCGGATGAGCAATTCAGGGGTTGGCGCGGCCGGCAAAACTCCGAGCCAGGCCAACGGCCAGCGCCCCAGATACCACCAGCAGCCGCCAACGAGTGGTGGTAAAAACAGCGCCACAACCACGGGCCAACGGGCGAGCGGTCCCAGCGTTTCTTGGAAGAATCGATTCCAGGGTCCAGGCTCTCGACACCCCCGGACAAGCGTCGACAGCAGCAAGACCCAGAATAAGAAAATCAGCGTCGTCCAAGAAAAGCTCACCAGGGAAAACGTCAGGAGCCGGCTAAAGTAATCGGGCCGAAACGGAACACTGGCGGGGGTCGGAGACCATTCGGGAATCGTACCCGTGATTTCCGCCAGCGGCGCATAGAGCAGTGGTCGCAAGACGAGCAGCGCCACGAGAATGGCGAGCGGTTTCCAACGCGCCGTGGCGCGTTGATCCGCGGGTTTCAGGTTGCCCAGGAGCGTCCCCGCACGTTGAACCGGTGGCCGCGCTCCGACGCCCAGTACGGACAACCCTAAAACCAGTGCCGCCAAGTCGAACAAAAAATTTATGACGGGCATGGCGCGAGACAACTGGGAAGCCGGCGCTATGCCATAACAAATGAATTCAACCCGTCACATCATTTTCAACAACGCGTCCGCCATGTCACTCGGAGTAGCGGCGATGCCAATGCCAGCGGCCTTGAAGGCGGCGATTTTGGCCGCGGCCGTGCCTTTGCCGCCGCTGACAATCGCTCCGGCATGTCCCATGCGGCGTCCGGGTGGCGCAGTCGCGCCTGCAATAAATCCCGCGACTGGTTTGGTTCCGTGTTTGGCGATCCATTCCGCTGCCTCTTCTTCCGCAGAACCGCCAATTTCACCAATCATGATAATCCCTTTGGTCTCCGGGTCGGCCATGAACAATTGAATCACATCGAGGTGAGAGGTCCCGTTCACCGGATCGCCGCCAATCCCTACACACGTGCTCTGGCCCACTCCGCGGACGGTGAGCTGATAAACTGCTTCGTAGGTCAAGGTGCCTGAACGACTCACCACTCCGACGGGGCCACGTTTGTGAATGTATCCGGGAGCGATTCCGATGCGGCATCCTCCGTGACTATCCTGGCCTTCCCCGGGAGTGACCACCCCGGGACAATTGGGGCCGATGAGTCGAGTTCGGGCGCCTTGCATTGCGCGTTTGGCGCGGACCATGTCGTTGACCGGAATGCCTTCGGTGATGGCCACTACTAAGTCGAGGCCCGCGTCCACGCCTTCGAGAATTGCGTCCGCCGCGAATGGGGGCGGCACGAAGACGGCACTGGCCGTGGCGCCCGTTTGCTTCACCGCATCGGCGACGGTGTCAAAGATCGGAACTTTGGCGCCTTTGTGCTCGAAAACCTGGCCTCCTTTGCCGGGGGTAACTCCGGCAACGACTTGGGTTCCGTATTCGAGCGAAAGTTGGGCGTGCCTCGCACCGAACGCGCCGGTGATTCCTTGGATGAGGACTTTGGTTTGGGGTGTGACGAGGATGGACATTTCAGCAGAAAATAAGTGGGGAGTGCTTAGCCGTAATGATTTGGTTCAACCACGAATGAACACTAATGAATCGCGATCAAAAACAAGCCTTGTGGGTGGGTTCGGATCCATTCGTAGTTCTCCCGGTTTCTCACCGCCGGAATACCGCTCAGTGGTGGTTGGCGTTTCGCTTGTGAATGCACACGGTGCTGCCATCGGGATCGAGAATGAAGGCCATTTGGCAAACCGGCGTGGGAAAAGGTTCCATCTTGAAGCGAACTTGATTTGCCTTGAGGTGGGCGATCGCCTCGTCGAAATCCTCGACTTCGAGGGCCACACAGCAGCCATCGGGACTCGGATTCCAACCAGGGGCCGAGCCGAGGGAGAGCGTGGTCGCACCGACGTCATACTCGACCCACTGCATGCCACCCGGCTCCCCGACAACCATGGTCGGCTTCAGCCCCAAGATGCCCTCATAAAAGGCCCGGGTGCGGGCCATGTCGGTTACCGGGTAACAACTGAACGCGATTTCAGTAGCGCGGATCATCGGAGTCTAAAATTTGAAATGAGGAGAGTTAGTGGCTTTCGACGGTCTGGGTCTGAAGATTTGGCGCCACAGGGATACAACGGCGACTCAACCGGCAGCAACCGCCTTGACCACCTTTTGTGCGGCGTCGGCCATGGAGTCGCCGGTGATCAACGGTAGGCCGGACTGAGCTAGCGTTTGCTTGCCGGCAGCGACGTTGTTGCCTTCGAGCCGCACGACCAATGGGAGATTGAGCCCGGTCTCCTTGACCGCTTCCACGATGCCGGTCGCGATAATGTTGCAATCCATGATGCCGCCGAAAATGTTGACCAGGATTCCCTTTACCGCGGCATCGCTGAGGATAATTCGGAAAGCCGCGGTTACTTGATCCTTGGAAGCGCCGCCTCCGACGTCGAGGAAGTTAGCGGGGCTGCCGCCAAAATGCTGGATGATGTCCATCGTCGACATCGCTAATCCGGCGCCGTTGACCAGACAGGCAATGTCACCGTCGAGCTTGATGTAGTTGAGGCTGAACTTGCTCGCTTCGACTTCGAGCGGGGATTCCTCGGCGAGGTCGCGCATCTCTTGGATGTCCTTGTGCCGATACAGCGCGTTGTCATCCAGGCCGATCTTGGCATCCACGCAGACGATGGCTTCCTTGCCTTCCGGTGTTTCGACGATTGCCAGCGGATTGATTTCAACCATCGACGCATCGCATTCCCACCAGGTTTTATACACGCCGGCAATCAGCTTGCAGGCCTGATTGAACACGTCGCCCTTGAGACCCAGCGCACTCGCGATCTTCCGGGCTTGGTACGGCATTAATCCTACCGCGGGATCGACGTGTTCTTTCAGAATCTTGTCCGGCGAATGGGCGGCGACTTCCTCAATGTCCATCCCTCCTTCCGTGCTGGCCATGATCAGCGGACGCGAATTAGCCCGGTCGAGCAGCACGGCCAGATAGAACTCTCGGAGAATCTTCTCCGCGGCGGCGACTAGAATCGTGCTAACGACTCGGCCCTCAGGTCCCGTCTGCTTCGTGACAAGAGTCTTGCCGAGCATATTCTCGGCGACACTGACGGCCTCTTCGACGGACTTCACCAACTTGACGCCCCCTTGGAACCCGTGCTTGAACGTGCCTTTACCGCGGCCGCCCGCGTGAATCTGGGATTTGATCACCAGCAGTTTTTGGCCGGCGGCAAAAAGCCTCTCAGCGACGGCTTTAGCTTCAGCCACACTGTGACATGAGTCGCCCGGAGGCACGGCGACCCCGTATTGCTTCAGCAACTGTTTGGCCTGGTATTCGTGGATGTTCATGAAATTTAGCGCAACTCGTCGAGGGACGACATCACCGGAAGGTCGGGGATGTCAAAAAAATGCGAGTCCAAGGTTAATACTGCGGCACCAATTCGCCGGGCGCAGACGGCGATAATTAGGTCGGTTGAGGGCAGCGTCCACCCTTGACGGTCGAGCGTCCAGGCAAGGTGAGCCGCCTCGTCCCACAGTCGGTTGTCCGTGGACGCGCAACACATCACGTTGAAGAATCCCTCCATCGCGTCCCTTGCCTTGGCCCGAACGATTCCACGCAGGACCTCCAACCGAACCATCCCACAGGTCGCCAGATCCATCGTGCGGGCGCGTTGGCGGAGTTCGAGGGCGGGATCAAGTCCCCTCCGGAGAAGATCAATCAACACACTGCTGTCCACCATGACGGTGCGGACGCTCATTTCCGGCGCCGGCGGTCGCTGGCCGCATAACCGGCGCCTCCGGTGCGGCGCGCGGCCAGGACGTCGTAATTTGGATCCACGGCTCCACGAAGTTCAGCGGCGCTCAAACCCAGACCGGTGGTTCCGTAGGCGGCGAGTGCATGGCGCCGTTCGAGTTCGCGCAAAGCAAAATCGACCGCCGCCGTCTTGCTCTCACACCCGTACATTGCAACGACCTTGTCGAGCAGCCCTTCGTCGATGTGCAATGTCATTTTCATGCCATACCAAGTATGGCATCGCTGGCGTCATGGCAATTAGATTCTGGGACACACCCATTGATACTAGGCCTCCCCAGTGACGATTCACTCGATGGTGAACTGGGCATTGACCACGGAGGTAATGGTCTTGTCGGGGGCAGTGGTGTCGTTCATCCCGTCCCAACTGACCTCGCTGGAATGCAGGGGCGTAATCTGGAAGACCCCCATTCGGGCGGAGCGGAGTTCCTTCACCCGGCGGCCTCCTTCGCGGGCGATCTGATCGGCGCGCTGTCGAGCGTCACGGGTCGCTTCTGCCAGCATTTCGATCTTAGCATCCGCCGCGCCGGTGTAGACGAATTGGGGAGTCGTGGGGACGAACGCCACGCCGTCCTCGACCAGTGCCATGCTTGCTTGATCCAGGCCCAAAGTTCGAGCCACCTCGGGTGAGCGTATCTCGATGGTCTGCGATAGGCGGTATCCGGTCGTCGGTGAGTCAGATTCGCCAGCCCCACCCCGGTGCTTCAGCGGGGTGATGGCGATGGACGAAACGATGGCGTTGGTGACCCCCTGTGTCGCGAGGAATGCCCCGACCTTAACGCGATTTACCTTGAGCGTGTTCTGCGCCTCAAGCAGGGACGCGGCTTCCGTGGAGAAACCGGCCCGCCAGATTATGAGGTCGGAGTGAACCGTTCGCCGTGATGAGCCCGTGACGCTGATCGTTTGGGGCTCTGCGACCTTAAGCCAAGCCCGCGTGACGACCATGGACGCGAGCACCAAACCGCCTGCGAGGAAGATTCCAGCCAGCAGGCCGAACAATTGCGGCCGCGATGGATTAGTCATGCCCTCCTACCGCTGTTCCAGCGGAACGACCGCTAGTCCTACCGGTCCGGTGTACACGGACTGCGGGCGGATCAGTCGGTTGTCCGCGAGCTGCTCCAAGACATGCGCCGTCCAGCCACTGGTGCGCGCGATCGCGAAGATAGGAGTGAACAAGTCGGTCGGAATGCCCAAGCTGTAATAGACCGTCGCGCTGTAGAAATCCACGTTGGCGTGGAGGTTCTTCTTCGTGAGCATCAACTCAGCGATGCGCTCGGACATCTGAATCCATTTCGGTTCGCCGAGTTTCGCGGACAACACTTGCGCCATCCGCTTCAAATGCGGAGCCCGGGGATCCAGCACTTTGTACACGCGGTGCCCAATGCCCATAATCTTGCGCTTTTGGGCCAGGCTTTCGTCGACGTAGGCATCCACCTTCTCCAGCGAGCCGATTTCCTGGAGCATTTTGATAACGCCTTCGTTGGCGCCTCCGTGCAATGGACCTTTGAGCGTCCCAATCGCCGTCGTGATCGCCGAATACATATCGCTTAACGTGGCAATGGTTACTCGCGCACTGAAGGTTGAAGCATTCATCCCATGGTCAGCGTGCAGCACGTAACACAGATCCATCGTGCTGGTTTTTTCTACCGACGGCTTCTCACCATCGACCATGTAGAGGAAATTGCCGGCCTCGCCGAGGGTTGGATCAGGATGGACCAGCGGCTTGCCCTGACGGGCGCGGTGAAAGTACGCGGTGACAACTGGAATCTGGGCAATGAGCCGGAGCCCCTTCCGGCGTTGGGCATCCATCGTGTCGTCGTCGGCCACCGTATCGTAGCAACCCAAGGCGCTGACCCCGGTGCGGATCGCGTCCATCGGAGGGCAGCTTTTCGGCAACTTCGTCAGTATCTCGATTACG